>CAYWTE010000001.1:0-13809 GCA_964461145.1 uncultured Lactobacillales bacterium
AGATACATTATCTTTTAGCCACTTTTTTGTCGAATATTTTTAGACCATTATAAACAGGAGGTATCACTGATGTTAAATGAAATAAAAAAGACAGACCTATTTTCTGAATATTATGCACGCTGGATTACAGTATATAAGCAAGGGGCGATAAGAAAAGTCACAATGGATAAGTACCTGATGACGCAGCAGTGGGTTGAGAAACTTGTTCCAACTTTGAAAGTCTGCGATATGACACGTATTATTTATCAAGAGTTGTTGAACAATTACGCCGTTTATCACGAACGCCAAACTACTATGGACTTTCATCATCAGCTTAAGGGAGCAATTATTGATGCAGTTGATGAGGGACTTATCGCACGAGATCCAACTCGTAAAGCTATCATCAAAGGAAAAACACCTGCACCAAAGAAAATCAAGTATCTTAATCAGTTTGAGTTACATACGCTACTCACTACATTAGACTTATCTGCCAAAGCAAACTGGGATTGGTTTATTCTCTTGGTGGCGAAAACAGGAATGCGTTTTTCTGAGGCAATTGCTCTAACTCCGAAAGATTTTGATTTCTCTCATCAAACACTATCTATTAGCAAGACTTGGGACTATAAAGGCAATGGAGGTTTCCTACCGACCAAAAACAGGTCTTCTGTACGCAAAATACAGATTGATTGGCAGACGGTTATTCAGTTTTCTGAACTTGTAAAGGGATTGCCAGATAATGAGCCTATTTTTGTTCACGGTGCTGTCTATAATTCCACTGCGAATGAGGTGCTCACAAGAAAATGCAAGCAGGCAAAAGTCCCCGTTATATCTGTCCACGGATTACGACATACCCACGCCTCGGTTCTACTTTATTCTGGAGTTTCGATTGCAAGCGTGGCTCGTCGCCTTGGACACGCAAGTATGACAACCACTCAAAAAACTTATCTTCACATCATTCAAGAACTTGAAAATAAAGATGTGGATTTAGTTATGCGTTCTTTGTCCGGATTAGGCTAATCACAACATATAGAGCGACTTGTTCTGATGAAGGGTAAAAGGAAAGATGCTGTCAATTTGACAGCATCTTTTAATTAGTATTAGTTAATTTAATTGTTCCTATAGAGAAATATTTATGGCTCAGGATGTTGTCTATATCTATCACAATCAAATTGATGACCGTAGTGAACACAGTTCAGAGAACGAGGTGTTTAATGCTTACTTCTCAAAACTGTTTTACAGAAAATATGGATGTACGCCGCGTGATTTTCGAAAAAAGCATTAGGTATAGCTGATTAGATTAGTAACTCTTATCAGCTCTAGTTAATTTCTGCGAGAAATCATGATTTTTCGCAGAGGTTAACTAATAAACACTACCATATTCTATATTTTAAATTGCAATAACCTCGGTCATATACGACCATGCAATAACAATTGATGAGTTCATGACTATATATACCATTTACAAGAAGTGCGAAGGCACAAAACCATTATCTATAGAATAAGGAAACGCTCCCGTTCATCCGATTATGGATAGACGGGAGCGCATTATTATACTCATTTCAAGAAATCGGACTTATGGTCAAATTGCCTTAATGGATAGCCCTTGCTTGCCAAAAGCGCTACTTTCATTGAAACTAAGTTTATATCTGAATACAAGATTCGGGATATTTCCTCAATGTCTTTCCCTTCACGGATAAGTTCGAGAACTGTATCATCTGGAAGCATTGTTTCAGCTGCGAATAGATTTGCTTCATACTCCGGTCGAGTATCCATGTTATAAAGCACAAACTCTTTCAGAGAGTTTGACATAGCAAGTTCACGATGAAGTTGGTCATGACCGAGTTCATGCATACATACAATTTTTTGCATATACTCATCGAGATTAGCGTTAATGAAAATGAAACGGTTTCGTTTTATAACGCGGTACATACCTTTGAGTGTGGTAAAGTCATTTCGGAAAAGCACGGTTATTCCAAGTGCGTCAGCGATTTCAAAAGGATCACGAGAGTCACACTTTTTTATAAGTGTTTTGCTCTTTTTGGAAATATAATCATAAATCAACCTTACCACCTCCTTATATCGTTAATTACACTATTAATATTATACACCCATCATTGCACCAAAAAAGGTGCTTAGTCATTACTTCGAAGATTTTTTCGTCTTCGGAGCATATTTTTTATTGGCTTTCTTTGCTTTCCAGTAAGCATCGTTCAGTGCCTGTATTGCTGCATCTTGGTCTTCCTCGCTCAATTCGCCACCGGCAAACAGACCAGATACTTCGGATACAAGCTCGTTAATATCACGGGCAGCTCTGCTACCACCGCGTTCATGAGCACTGAGAACGGCAAGCTCACTATTACTAAAAAGTTCAGCTACTGATACTTCAAGTACCGTTACAATACTTTCTACGGTAGCAAGACTCGTCGGCTTCTTCTTCCCCGTTTCCCAATTTTGAATGGTACGCTCAGAAACACCGACAGCTTTTGCAAATTGCGATTGTGTTAAACCTTTGCTCAATCGTTCCTGTTTTACGCGTTCCATAAAAGCCATAAATTTCACCTCAACATAGATTTTTTGCAAACCTGAACAGAAATTTCAGATTTGCTATTGACACGCAATAATGGTTCGTGTTATACTTCAGTCGTTCCCGAACTGATATTTCGTGTCACTATAATATCACACGAACTTGTTCGTGTCAAGACTTTTGTGAGATTGAGGTGTAAAAATGGAAAGGAGAATACTTCATTGCGATATGAATAACTTCTACGCAAGCGTTGAGTGTATGTTGGATATGTCGTTAAGAGATAAGCCAGTGGCGGTATGCGGTAGTGTTGAAGAACGGCACGGAATTGTATTAGCCAAAAACTATAACGCTAAGGCTTTTGGCGTTTCAACTGGCGAAGCAGTATGGCAGGCACAGCAGAAATGCAAAAATCTTGTTGTCGTTTCACCACATTATGAGGAGTATATAAAATTCTCAAAACTTGCACGGGATATATACCGAAGATATACTGATTTAATTCAACCTTTTGGAATGGACGAATGCTGGCTTGATGTGTCGGGAAGCGGTATATATGGGAACGGTTACGACATTGCAAATGAAATCAGAGAAACTATAAAATTTGAACTCGGCTTAACAATTTCAGTTGGCGTTTCATTCAACAAAATATTCGCCAAACTTGGCAGTGATATGAAAAAGCCTGATGCTGTAACCTGTATAGATAAAGATACTTTCAGAGAGAAGATATGGAGCCTTCCTGCTTCAGATTTGCTTGGCGTAGGCAGAGCAACCAAAGCAACACTTGATGAGTATGGTATTCTAACAATCGGTGATTTGGCTAATACACCTCCATCTTTCCTGAAAGGACGATTTGGAAAAAATGGCATTTTACTTCATACATACGCAAACGGAGAAGATATATCAAAGGTAACACCCGATGATTATAAATGCCCTATAAAAAGCATCGGTCACGGCATAACAACACTCAGAGACTTGGAACGAAAAGAGGATGTGTGGCCTGTTATGTTAGAGCTTTCTCAAGAAATCGGGCACAAGCTTAGGATACATGAATTGTGCGCTTCTGGAGTTGCAATCTGTGTCAGGGACAATGAGTTGCGCTTTCAGCAATGGCAACAGCAGTTTTCTGTTGCTACTAACAGCGCATCATATATAGCCAAAACGGCTTTCGAGCTTTTTAATAGAAGCTATAGATGGCAAAACGATATCCGATCAGTAACGGTAAGAGCAATCAACCTTATACCTCAAGGAATGCCACAACAGTTGGACTTTTTTAGCAATGTTGAGAAGCTTGATAAAATGGAACGAATAGACCTTGTTGTTGATAATATTCGGCAGCGTTTCGGTAGAGAATCAATAAAAAACGCTATACTCTGTAAAGATATAAGCGTCAACTCGAAAACAGTTGAACTTGTAATGCCAACAGGAATGTGTAGATAGGAGGACAGATATGGTAAAAAATCTAACAGAGATACATCCTTGCAGCCGTTTCGGTAATACCATAGGCTGTGTATACGAGAACGCAAATGACTTTTTTGCACTTAAGGCAAACGGCGACAATAACTTTCTTGATTATGGTATTGCCGAAAACTCCATTCTTTTCGTTAAACCTTGTAAAGATGTGCCAAAAGAAGCTTTGAGAGTATATAAGACAAACAAAGAAGAATATAAGCTAACGCTGACAGATATTGATGACTGTACACTTGTCGGCATGGTCGTGATGAGCATTAGCCAATATGCATAGGGGGCTTTTCTATGAGCAGAAAAGAATATGTTGAAGTAATAGCAAGACATGACACAGACGGAAGAACACGACCAATCAGTATCAAATGGATTGACGGTCACATCTATGAGGTTGACCGACTCAAACAAATATGCAGAGCAGCCTCCACAAAAGTTGGCGGCTGTGGAATAAGATATACGGTCGTTATTTGCGGGAAAGAAACTTTTTTGTTTGAGGAAGATAAGAAGTGGTTTGTTGAGGCAAAGGAGGTTGGCAGATGAAAATACTGTCAAGACAGAACATAGAAGAAATAGCACAGCGCGTATTGAAAGCATATTATCAGCTTCCAGAAGTGAAGGGAAAAGAAATCAACAATATTGATCTTGAATTACTTTTAGAAAGACTTCTTGGATTAAAAATAAAATACGCTCATTTATCAATTGACGGAAGTATTCTCGGTGCAACAACAACGGTTAAAATGCCAGTTGAAATATTCTACGGCGATGACTCGGAGGATACAGTTTTAATGGATGGAAAGACCATTCTAATAGAAAGTGATTTGAAAGAAAATGTGTTACAACGTGGCAGATGTAATTTTACTATTGCCCATGAAATTAGTCATCAGATTTTGAAAATGCTTTATCCCAGTGAATATGATGCAAATCCAAAAGTGGCAAAGATTCATTATTCTAAAGCGAATTCTGAATCACGCAAACCTATTTCAGATTGGTATGAATGGCAAGCAAATGCACTTGCGTCTGCTATCCTACTTCCACCCGATATAATAAAGCGAGGAATGTATATTTTTCAGCTAGGAGACAAGATTAAGACTTTGAATAAAGTTTTCTTTTCAAGTGAATATAATCAGTTCAGTGATCTTGCGTTGTTTCTCGGAGTTTCAAAAACAGCACTTGCAATTCGTATGAAACAACTCGGACTACTTGATAACAACCAACTTGACAATCCTAATTGTCTAATTGATATAGAATCAACGGAGGTAATTGATTATGCCTAAAATAAATATACGAGAAACAAATCCAACTTTATATGCAAAGGTAAAATGCGAGCAGGACAAACTACGCTCAGAATGCCTTGCAGGATTAACTGTGGCAAGGCTATGCCCATATTGTGGTCACAAAATAACCACAATCTACAAAGGCGAACACGGCTATGCTACCGAAAAATGTGCGAACTGCGGCGAAAGTGTTATCTTTCCACCTATATCGTTCAGACTGAAAAATTACTAACGGCATAATTCCCACCAATTAAATAATTGAAATAAAGCAAGCTTAGTGCCCCGGAGCCGCTTGATGCGTTGACTTCCCATGTGCCACTTGATTTAGAACTATTTGTCACTCTATTGAGTGATTGTGTTCTATTCGTGTGGCAGTATGGCAACGCATCAGGTGGCTTTATTTTTGGATGCTCATCAATGTTCCGAGAAAGGAATTTTGATGAGCGTTTTTTGTTGGCAGACCGCCATAGCACAGTATCCGTAATCTCCGATTTTTTGAAATTAAAAAATCAAAAAATTCAGAGGAGATTAAAAATGAGCAGAAAATATTATGTATGGAAAAATCCTGATTGTAATGGCAAAAACATTGAATGGAATGAAATCACAAGTAAGCAATTTAAAGAGCTTGTCAAAAACCCTGAGAATGTAAGCCGCAGATTCATAAAGTTTAATAACGACATTTGTCACGATGCAGATGTCATCATTCTGGAATGCACCGAGAGTCAGTACAAAGATTGGAGAGTTGACTCGAACCGTGTTGATTACTTAAAACGATGCAGGAAAAATCAGATTGAATTATCTTTTGATACGGCATATGGAATGACTGAACTATTTCTAAATGAAATTATAGCGGATTACAGTGTTGATGTTGAAGCAGATGCAATAGAATCCTATCTGCTCGAGAGGCTGACTCAAGCTATTGAGTGCTTAACGAATGAGGAAAAAAGACAATTGGCACTTTTCTTTTTCTGTGATGAAAGCGAGAGAGAAATTGCAAGAAGAAATGGGATTCCGCAAAAAACAATGAACAACCGAAAAAAAGCAATTATAAAAAAGCTGAAAAAAATTATGGCTCAAATCTAATTTTTTTCAGCAAGGATATAGTGAGAGGCTTATTCAAAGTCTCCTTTGAACTTTGAAAATAGAATATTCAGTTTATCAAGCACATTCCTATTGTTATCGGCAGATGCCGTAAGCCACAACAGAGGCTGCGCCACGACGGGCAACCGAAAGGCTGTTTTGAGCGAATAACAGCAGGCTGTAAATTCCGGGTTGCTCCCGGCAAGGCGAAAACAGGCAATGGGGACAATGATACTCCCGCCCAGTCACAGGTCGAGCGTGAAAAAACCGTCGCAACCAATGAGGGTGGCTTCGCAGAAAGCGGAGGGGTGAAATTCCCGTGGAGCTGACAGCAATCAGCCGCTTGATGAATTCCCAAAGACCGGGATGTTGAGGACAAATAGGTCAAAGCAAATACAAGAACAGATGCAAGGCAAAACTATGCTCTGTTCTTACATAATAAACAGGAGGTTGAAAATGATAGAAAAAACGATTAAACGAGGAGAACTATACTACGCTCAACTCAATCCGGTGATTGGCTCTGAACAGGGCGGTTATAGACCGGTTTTGATAATTCAAAATGATATAGGAAACTATCATAGCTCTACGGTCATTGTAGCTCCGATTACAAGCAAAAGTAATAGAAAAGCAAAAGTGCCTACACATATTAACATTAAAGCAACAGGTGCTCTCACAGAGGATTCTATGGTGTTACTTGAGCAATTACGAACAATTGATAAGCAAAGACTTGTTTCCTATGTTGGAGAACTCAATATAGACACAATGGAAAGAATTAATATGGCTGCTGGAATTAGCATAGGAATTGAATTGAAAAGAAGTAGCTATGATGAGGTGGCAAACTCATGAATGATATTCAATTTGAACTTGTAAATAGAACTGCAATTGACTCAAGATGTGTCAAAAGCACTTACAAAATAAAAAGTGGCGGCAACATTAATGTAGTTAGCAAATTTAATAAGTCGGATTATAAAGAAGCGATATTAAGAGCCGCTGTGGCATCTTCCAACAAAAAAAACACATCATAATGCACATTTGCATTATGTGATTTTCATTGATATACTTTCAACAATCGAAGAAACAGTGTATCGCGTTGTTTGAAAGAAAAGGAGGATAATATTGAAACAAACAACACACAATGTAGGTCTATATGCCCGACTTTCAAGAGATGATAACAATGGGAACTCAGAAAGTATGAGTATTGCCAATCAAAAACAAATACTATCAAAATTTGCAGAAGAACAAGGGTGGAGAATCGTTGATTTTTATATTGACGATGGATATACCGGTACAAATTTTGATAGACCAGATTTTAAGCGAATGCTAAGAGATATTGAAAACACTCGAATTGATTGTGTTATCACTAAGGATTTATCAAGGCTCGGAAGAAATTACTCTATGACTGGATACTACACGGATGAATACTTCCCCGAACATAATGTTCGCTATATTGCAATCAACGATGGAGTTGATACAAAGGGAAACAATAATGATTTCGCTGCTTTTCACAATGTCATAAATGAATACTATCCAAAAGAAATATCAAAAAAAGTACGACAGGTAAAACGAACAAATGCGGAAAAGGGTATGTTTATGGGGAGTAGGGCTCCTTATGGGTATAAGAAATCTCCATTAGATAAGCATCAGCTGATTATTGATGATGAAGTCTCTCCTATTGTTGTGAGAATATTTAAGGAAATGGCAAGCGGAAAAAGTGGGCGCTGGATAGCGGAGCAATTAAACCAAGAAGGTTTTTTATGTCCAAGGGCATACTATTATAGAAACATCGGTAAAGATAATCCCAAAAATGAAAGTATGCTTTGGGGAAGCTCCTCGATTTTAGGAATAATCACAAGTCGCGTTTATCTCGGTACTTTAATACAAGGACAGCGTCAGGTCGTTTCTTTCAAATCCAAAAAACGAAGGCTCACTGAACCTGAAGAATGGATTATCGTCGAAAATGCACACGAAGCAATTATTGACTCGGATTTATGGGATGCTGCTAATAACGCCAAAAAAGGTGGTCAGCATTACAATTTACCAAAAACCGATCGTGACATTTCGGTGTTTGCCGGACTGGTTCGCTGCGCAGATTGTGGAAGTCCGATGTGTGCATCATTAAGAGGAAGAACAGGTCTAAAAAAGTTAACATACAGGTGTAGCCGGTATACGAATTACGGTAAGGAAGTCTGTCGGGCTCACAATGTGCGTGAAGAAGTACTTGAAGCAGTTGTATTAAATGACATACACAGCTATGCGCGTTTAGCGCAGTCAGAAAAGCAGGATTTAGTTCAGCGAATAGCAACGGCATTAAGAGGAGATACACAGACCAAAAGTGAGGTTGTTGCTAAACAACTACAAAAAGCTATAACACGCAAAGATGAAATTAACAAAACCGTCAAGAACCTCTATTCCGAGAAAATCTCCGGTAAAATGCCGGAATCTTTCTTTTACAGCCTGCTCAATGACTATGAGAAAGAGCTTGCTACAGTTCAAGAGCAAATAGAAACTTTTTCGAAACAAATCACATCTGAGAAAAACATAGATAAGAATGCTGACAAATTTGTGAGAATGGCTGAGAAGTACTTGAAAATCGAGCATTTGGATTTCACCCTTGCTCATGAGTTGATTGAAAGCATAACGGTTTCCGAGTTTTATTTTGTGGACGGGAATCGAACTCAAGACATTACAATTCAATATAAATTTGTTGGCGATCTTTCGGTATTACTGGGCAAAAATAAAGACGCCGCATAAGCATAAAGCTTATGCGGCATCCTCGTTTGGTTCCTGTAATGGTGAACCGTGAAAATTGATCATTACAGAGTGGCGGAGAAGGAGAGACTCGAACTCTCGCGCCGGTTACCCGACCTACGCCCTTAGCAGGGGCGCCTCGTCACCAACTTGAGTACTTCTCCATGGTAACAACTTTATATATTAAGTTTGCAGACAACGAATGTCTGGGAGCCTGTTGACTGTTGGCGGAGAGAGTGGGATTCGAACCCACGGTACCCGTAGGGTACGACGGTTTTCAAGACCGTTCCGTTATGACCGCTTCGGTATCTCTCCGTGCTGCGCATTAGGTATATTATCATACCCCCAAGGAATTGTCAAGGGTTTTTTGCGAGTTTTCGCCGAATTCAAATTACGTCAAATTAATGTATAATTATTTGTTTGTAAGCACATTTCGCATTGACAAACCGGGGCGGCTAACTTATAATTTTATTGTTAACATGTAAATATTGAATGATTCGTTACCATCCGGCGCGCAGCCGGACGAAAAGCACCTGAAAGGAAAAATAAAATGACAAACCTTGAAATGTTCGGCGGCGCGCAATGGGTCGCGCCGGAAAAAGCGTGTACAAGCCCTTACCTTCGCAAGGGATTTTCAGCTGTCGGTGTTAAAAGCGCCGAAATAACTATTTGCGGCCTCGGTTTTTTTGAGCTGTACCTCAACGGTGCAAGGGTGGGCGACGACCTGCTCGTGCCTGTCGCCTCGCAGTACGAATACCGTGACCTGAAAACCTTCGGCTACCCCATCAACGACACCATCAGCTTTCGCGTTTACTGCTTGAAATACGACGTAACAAGCTTCCTCGCCGACGGTCAAAACGCACTGGGCGTAAGGCTCGGCAACGGTTGGTATAACCAGTCGCTCAACGCGGACGAGGGCGACGTCACCTACGGGCGCATCAAGCTCTGCTTCAAGCTCGACGTCGAATTAACCGACGGCACGAGCGAACAAGTGCTATCCGGCGGCGACATGCTTTGGATTCAAAGCGAAATCACCTTCAATAACATATATAAGGGCGAGCGCCACGACTACGCGCTTGAGCGCCCCGACTTCGCTCTGGTCGATTTCGACGCGTCCGGCTGGGCGCCCGTCGAGGTCGTGCCCGCGCCCGAAAGCGACTTCTGCGTCCAGACCTGCCCGTCGGATAAAATCATTCGCACAATAACGCCGAAGCTCGTCAAAAACCTCGGCGACGTCAGTATCTACGACGCGGGCGAAGCCGTCACGGGCTGGGCGCTCGTGACACCTCTGACCGACGGTGCTGAGGTGACGGCACGCTACGCCGACGAAATCCTTGACGACTTCACGCTGACCTTCCGCTCGACAGGCTGGGAGCGCAAAATCCAGCAGGAGGTTTTTAAAAACACCGTCGCCGGACGCGGCTATTTCCCGCGCTTTTGCTGGCACGCGTTTCGCTACATCGAGGTGTCGAACAACGCGCGTCTTGACGAGGTGCGCGTCGTCCATTCTAACTGCCCCGTTACGTCCGGCTTCGACAGTGACAACGAAATTCTCAACTGGCTTTACAAGACCTATCTGCGCACACAGCTCGACAATATGCATTGCGGCGTGCCGTCCGACTGCCCGCACATCGAGCGTCTGGGCTACACCGGCGACGGTCAGGTCTGCGCCGAAGCCGTTATGCTCATGCTCGACAGCCGCGAATTCTACCGTAAGTGGATGATGGACGTCGCCGACTGTCAGGACGTCTACAACGGCCATGTCCAGCACACCGCGCCCTTCATGGGCGGCGGCGGGGGGCCCGCGGGCTGGGGCGGCGCGATTGTGGTCGTGCCGTATATGTTCTACCGCTGCTACGGCGAAAAGGACGTGCTTGAGCTGTTCCTGCCTAAGATGCTGAAATACTTCGACTATATGCTAAGCCGCAGCGAAAACTACCTTGTCTGGCGCGAGGAGGAGGGCGGCTGGTGTTTGGGCGACTGGTGCGCGCCTGTGCGGTATGAAAAGCCGGAGCCGAATTTCGAAAGCCGCTGCCTGATTTCCGAAACCTATGTCAACACGGCGCTGCTTGTCCGCTTCATGCAGATGGCGCTGGAGGTGGCGGACATCATCGGCAAGCCGGAGCTGACGGCGCACCTGCCGGAGCTCATCGAAAAATACAAACGCGCCATCACAATCGCCTATTACAGCCCCATGACTAAGGACTTTAACGGCGACATGCAGGGCGCGAACGCTTATGCGATTGACATCGGTCTGGGCGGCGAGGACACCGTCAAGAGCACCGCGATGAAGTATGAGCGCATGGGACGGCTCGACACGGGCATATTCGCGACGGACATACTGCCGCGCGTACTGTTTGAAAAAGGTCACGCGCAGCTCGCGTTCGACCTCATCACCTCAAAGAGCGACATTTCGTTTTATTACATGATGACCCACGGCGCGACGACGCTTTGGGAGGACTGGCAGCCCGAACGCTCCTTAAACCACCCGATGTTCGGCCCGCTCACGCGCTACCTGTTTACGTTCCTTTTAGGCATCGGTCAGCGCGACGGCTCGGCGGGCTTTGAAAAGGTGCTCATAGCGCCCCGCCTCGTCAAAGGTCTCGACCGCGCCAAGGGACACCTGACGACGGTAAAGGGACGGATAGGCGTCTCGTTCGTCAAGACAGAGCACGAAGCGGATTTCATCGTGGAGCTTGACGAGGGCATCGACGCGGTGTTTGAATTAAACGGTACAAGGATAGTTTTAAACGCGGGGGTTAATCGGATTAAGGTGGCGAGGTGAGGGGGGATGGATTCATTTTATCTGCCTATTAAGTCATATCAAATCAACAATTAGCAAAGAGTATTTATTTGACTTTATACACGTTATCGTGTATAATGGATGAAAATACTAAATAAGAGGTGTGATTTATGCTCGTTTCTTTAACCGAGTATGGTAAAAAACATAATAAAAGTGGCGACACTCTTCGCCGCATGGCTGAAAAAGATATGTTCACAACTGCGAAAAAAATTGGACGCAACTGGGTGGTCGACAGTGAAGAGGCGTACCCCGTCAAAAAGCGCTATGTCAAGAAGTCAATAAATGTGGTTTCACTTTTCTCAGGGTGCGGTGGTATGGACTTAGGCTTCATTGGCGGATTTGATTTTCTTGGCAAGCATTACGACAGAACCGACTTCAATATAATATGGGCAAACGAGATTAACCCCGCTGCTTGTGAAACTTATCGCAATAATATCGGTAATCACATAGTCGTCGGTGACATAAACGAGGAAATTCAGAATTTACCTAAATATGCTGATGTAGTTATTGGCGGCTTCCCGTGCCAAGACATATCTATTAATGGTAAAATGCTCGGCATCAATGGCAAGAGGAGCGGTCTTTACACAGCAATTGTTGAAGCAGTTCGCAAGTTAAAGCCGCAAGTGTTTGTTGCAGAGAACGTCGGAGGTCTACTACTGATGCAAAATGAAGCTTCTTTGAAGAAAATATTGGAAGACTTTACTTCCCTTGGATATGAGATTAATTGTAAACTATACCACGCTGAGGATTATGGCGTACCTCAGACCCGCGAACGTGTATTCATAGTCGGAACAAAAACAGGCAATCCTAAGTTTACGCCACCACCGACCATTACAAAAGCACCTGTGACGGCAAAACAAGCAATTGGAGACCTTGAATTCCATCCAAAAGACAAGGAGTTTTCTCACATATGGAGCTTGGCAAATGTCAGCGGTGAACAGGGTAACCGTCGACTCATTGCCGATAGACCGGGATATACAATTCGCGCTGAGTGTCACGGTAATATTCAGTTTCACTATTCATTGCCTCGCCGTATTTCAATGCGGGAGGCGGCTAGAATTCAATCATTTCCAGACACATTCCACTTTCCCGGAAAGCTCCGTGAAACTGAACGGCAAATAGGAAACGCTGTACCACCTGTACTTGCTTGGCATGTAGCCAAAGCGATAGAACCACTATTAGAAAGGGAAAACTTATGACAAGACAGAATTTTGAAGATATCCTTGATAAATGTTGCAATATCCTTACAGACGAAGCCCGCCAAGCGGGCTTCAAAACACCTGTCCAGTTTGAAAACCGTGTCCGCGAAATCTTAAATGATTTGACGGTCAAAGACGATTCTTTTGTTGTTGACTTTAATCCGCACCCACAGGCTTTCCCTGATATCTCAATGGGTGAATTCGGTGTTGAGGTCAAATTTACGCTTAACGACACTTGGCGTAGCGTCGCCAATAGTGTCCTTGAAACGCAAAGAATAGAATCGGTTAAGCATATATACATTGTATTTGGTAAAATGGGTGGTACGCCAGAGGTACGCTGGGGCGATTACGAACAGTCTGTAATCCATGTACGCACATCGCATGTTCCGCGATTTGAGGTGGAGTTGCCATTAGGTAAAGCGGAGCCCAAAAAATCATTGTTTGAGGAAATGGGCATACACTATGACAACTTTCGCAAACTTGAAATGCGAGATAAAATGAAGTATATTCGTGCCTATGCAAAAAAGATCCACCCCGATGGTCGACTTTGGTGGTTAGACAATGAAGAGTCAGAGGAACATACCACCCCTGTACAAGCACGACTATATACAAACCTCACGACTGCTGAAAAGACGAGACTTCGCGCTGAAGCGGCATTACTTTGTCCGAAAATCGTAAAATCCGGGAGAAGCCGGGACAAGTATGACGACATGGTGCTTTATTTACTTACTTATCACGGCATAC
>CAYWTE010000001.1:13819-26798 GCA_964461145.1 uncultured Lactobacillales bacterium
TTTGTCATCAAGCCCGCGACCTATTTTCGGCGGGAAGTGTCGCAAATCCTAAAAATGATGACGAAGGTGGTATATACATATGCCGTGCGTTAAAGTTGATTGAACGTGAAATGCAAGAAGCTGCTGTATCAATGGATGATGCTCTTTTTGTGGAATACTGGGGTGAAAGTGTCCCGCCGGATGAACGCATTGCTCTGTGGCTTAGAAAAGCGGATGAATATGCAAAAGATTGGAAACCGTCTGAGTGCTTGTTCTGCTAAACAATGTATGCCACAATAATTGTGCCATACGGTTTGCATATGACACTAATGTTTCAGTTGATACAGTCTTTATGTCAGCCATTAGAAGTTCAACAGCAGTTTCCTTATCGCACTGATGTTGAACGCGTACCGTCGTTGTTTTGCGCTTCAATATGCTGACGTAAAACCATGTTGATATACTGAGAAAACGAGCGGTCTTGATCTTCCGCAAGCTCTTTAATCGTGTCAATGATGTTTTCATCCAAGGTGATGCTGACTTTTTGTTTAAGCGGTTTTATAAAATATACCTCCTGTCAATTGATGACCATAGATAATTGCAAAAAGCACGGGCGAACGCAGTTCGCCCCTACATGTTGTAAATCGACTGTAATATTGCCTATATGTCATAGGGGCGAACTGCGTTCGCCCGCTAAATCAGCATTTCGCAATTGGTTGACAGATGACTACTTAATAGGCTAAAGTAAAAACTTCATTACTTTTATGAATAGACGTTGAAACATTATTTTCTCTCATACGGTTCCTGAACGCTTGTCCTGTCGGCAAGAAAATCAAGGCTCGTGTGGAAAAAATCGGCGAGGATGCGCAGGTTTTCTAAGGTCGGCATACGCTCGCCGTTTTCATATTTTGACAGTATCCCTTGGTCAATCCCTGTTTTCATTTGCAGGGACAGTTGCGTCAGCTTGTTGTCAAGACGTATTTTCTTTAAGTTTTTCATATTACCACCCACATACATTATGACACTCGGTCATATTGACAATCATGACAATCTGTCATATAATGTCCTCGGGGGTGAAAAATATGAAACTGACGGACGAACTGCTTTGCCGTGACCTCGGTAGAAGCCTGATTGAGTATTTTAAGATTATGGAAATCGACTATAACCAAATTGTTCAGACGAACGCTTTAACCGCTTTGGGCGAAATAAAAGAAATCATCCTCGACGATACGCTGGATGATTTCACGATGGTTGAAAAAATCCTTGATGTGTTTACAAATAACAGCATCGACACCGGCGGCTGTCATGACATTTTACAGGGTCAACACTGATGTCAACAGGTTAAGGAAAATAACATGGGGGTCACATTGCTGTCCTGTGTTTATATGTTGGAGGATATGTTCATGAATGGTTTTGAAAAAGAGGAGCTGGAAGAAGCGCTCCGCGCGATAACTTCAACACTGCGTAAGAGCGAGAAGGCACAGCTTAAATTAAAAGCGGGTTATTGGCAGCATACAATGACTGAACAAGGAATAAAATCTTACAAAATCGCAATAGACTTGATAAAAAACGAACTGGAAACGACTGTTGCCGAGGAAGAATTAAAGGGTAAATATACCAAGAAAGAATTGACGGAAGCGCTTAATGCTATAATATCGGCAATCGGCAGGGTTGAGAGAGTACAACCCAAATTTGAGACGGGTACTTCTCAGCATACATTAGCCGTGCGCAGAATACAGGCATACAATGTAGCAACACAACTAATTAAAAGAGAATTAAAGCGTTTTATATAGATATGTTGCGCCGTCTGCGCACACCATTAACAATACCGTCTGTCATAAAATCCGCCATTTGCATAGCTCTATTATCGGCATTATCATGCGTCAAAATGCTTTCGGCAAAGTTCCCTTTAATTAAAGCATCCGCTTCACGCTTAATCAAATCAATGTGATCATAAAGCATTATTCTCCACTCATTAGCTGACCAATATGGATTTATGTCAGCCAGAAACGCTGCAAATTTATTTGCGTTAGAATATAATCTTTTTTCCGCGTCAGCAATAGCCGCGTTATTGTTGTCCTTCAACGCAATAATATACTCCGCGGTAATTCGTTCATGATTTGTAAGTAATTCAGCAAACCTCGCCGCGACAGTATCCCCGTAAATGGGACTTAAAACAGCTTCGAAGTCCTTGGCACTGCGAAGATAACGATCAGTGACAACTTCTACATCCGGCAAACCGTACATCGTACTGATAATAAGCGATTTTGTCCAATCAACATGCTGACCCCATAGTAATCTCAACAGATTATTTAATTCTAAGCTTGCTCTGCCTGTTGGCGAAAGGGTGCTGTTTTGAGGGATTCCGAAGCCGGGCAGGACGCAAATTACCTGACCGATACTGATTTTATCAACATCTAATCCCGGATTAAGGTCGGCTATCGCTCGTACGGTCGTGCGGTAGCGCAGGGCTATTTGATACACGGTATCACCGGCACGGACTGTGTAGGAAGTTGTTCCAGGCGGGCATTGAGGCATTAATATCACAGCTTTCTCTAATATAGTACAATACATTTTATGCATTTGCTTAAAAAATGAAACAAACTTTCGGCAATTATGTAATGTTCCCGGTTTCCTGTTAACCGTAACCTGAGAAATTATATATTTGACTTTATTGAATGATTATTGTATATTATGATTACATAATTGAGGAGGATTAACATGGATTGGCTTGATTTTTTTAAAGATTTAGAATTGAATCTTACTATGGTATTTGGCTATTTGGGTGCTTTGTGTATAGCTCCGTTTGCAGGACTGTATTTTATATTAGTAGAACCCGTGTTAGATTGCATTTCCGGCCTTTGGCAGTAAATCGGCAGCCTATCTTCCAAGGATGAGAACAACTATGGAAATTATCTACGTTCAAAAAAAGAGCAAGGCAGCCAGCGCATTAGAGCTGTTAGCTTACTGCCTGATAGCTATCGAAAGGAAGTATAATTATGGAAAGAATCATCGCTTTTTTAATGGTAATTATATCCCAGTTGGGGTTACCCGTCCCCCATGGGAAGCCGGTTGTGGATGTCGGTATGTATTTTGAAATGCCTGACGGTATGAACCGGATTACCTATGCCGGTCTGCCGGATTACACCGGCTTGACGCTGGTTCTCACCGACTACGAGGAGGGAGGGTTCACAAAAAAGTTCCTCATACCCGACGAAGGCAACCTATTCGAATATACCTTTTCCGACGCCGAGGGTTCCGGCACACTAGTGGTTGATATGTCAGAATTGGGTTTAAGAACATGGACGAGTTACGAGACAAAGGAGACGGTGTATTACGCCTTCATAATAAATAGTTTGGGAAAAATGAATATAACTGCCGAACAATTCAATTCCATGGCGGAAGGGCAGCCCGAGACAGTTTCCATAAACCAAAAAGGAGATGCGGAGGGGTTTATCTTCCGTGCGGCGAATTATGGCTGGTACAGCTTCAACATCACCGACGACACCACGGGTCATCCCTATATTCAAGTATATAACCCGACTGAGTCCACCACCAAATTTCTGGACTTAACCTACTCTTACACACACAGCGTTGCGGTGTGGCTGCATGCGATGGACACTGTCGTCGTAACCGCCACAAGCGTTGGGGGGTATTATACTGGCAGCTATAAGCTTACCGCCGCCCCCGCCGTGCTGAAGCTCTCAGACGAAACATTACAAACGCATTACCGCGGCATTGTACCCTGGAGCGAAATTCTCGGTGAAACCACGTTTGCGCCGGGACAGCTGAGGGTTGTTCGTGACGACGGCGGATCAACTCCGCTGATTAACAACGGCTGGTTTGCCTCAGAGCGCGGCGATTTCACAGTTACAATTATGGCTCCCAGAGTCGACATCTTGGAAGACCCTGTTACGGATACCTTCGAAGTTAAGGTGGAATACGATACAAAGCAGTGGCTGAGCGTCATTTTTCTGTTCGGTTGGCTTTGGCTGCCCCTAACCGATTTTAGCGTGTAATCCTTCTGTCTGTGTGGTTAAATTACAGGACGCAGTTAGAATCATAGCAAGCACAAACAGGTGAAAAAGTCAAGTCTTGTAATTTTTCTCAGAATAGTGTATTAAATAATCGTCGGTTGATTCGCCGCGTGCGGATTGAACGGACGGTTATTTTTTTGAGAGGTGGATTTATATGGGTAAAACGGACATGACGGCGCTGGTGAGCGCCTTTGCGCGCGCGTACCATTATGAGAATAACAGCGTGAGGATTTTTAGCGACAGTGTCGCGTCGGCGCTGCTGACGCGGGAGGAGTACGAACAGATATCAAAAAGCATGATAAACGGAGCGTCGTTCTTTGACCCGGAATTTCGCGGAGGGCGTGAGGAAGCACTGCGCAGGGTGGTCGACGGCTGGCTGTCGCCGTCTCCGTTGGGACGGGCGGCGTTTGCCGAGCGGTCGCTCAGCGTTGCGGCGATGCTTGGCACACGGCAGTATCTAATACTCGCGGCGGGCTATGATACTTTCGCCTACCGTCAGCCGGACTGGGCGCAGGAACTCAAGATTTTTGAGGCCGACCTGCCTCCGATGTCCGCCGACAAGCGCGAGCGGCTTGCGTGCGCCGGAATAGATGAGCCGGAAAACGTCTTTTATATCGAAACGGATTTGTCGGACACGGACTTTATGGCGTCCGTTTTATGCTGTCCGTCTTTTGACACCGGGAAAATGACGTTTTGCTCGTTGCTCGGCATCGTCTATTACCTGCCGCGTGAGGTGTTTGAAAACATCGTTAAAGTACTCGGACATGTTCTGCCCACGGGCAGTACGCTGGTGTTCGACTATCCCGACGAAAACTACCTTACCGATAAGGCAGGGGACAGGGCTAAGAAGCAGGTCGCAATGGCCGCGGGAGCTGGCGCACCCATGTGCGCGTCCTATTCGTATGAGGAACTGGAGCAATTGCTGTCCGACTGCGGCTTTCTCATTTATGAGCAACTTGAGCCGGATGACATCACAAAGCAGTATTTCGGCAAATATAATGAAGCCGAACCGTCGCATAAAATGAGGGCATTCGACAACGTCAATTATTGCCTCGCGGTCAGAAAGGAGGGGTGACGTAAACAGGTGGTTGCAAACGCGTGGGGAACGGTTTATACTATTTAAAAAATGAACTTCAACAGGTCGGAGGAACGGCTTTGACAGGATTAATCATATTAAACAAACATGAAGGCGTGACTTCCTTCATGGCGGCGGCGCTGGTGCGCAGGCTGACGGGCGAAAAGCGTGTCGGTCATACCGGCACGCTCGACCCGATGGCGACCGGCGTCCTGCCCGTAATGCTCGGCGGCGCGACGAAGTTCTGCGAGTTGTTGCCGTCGCACGACAAAGCCTACCGTGCCACATTGTTGTTAGGGATTACCACTGACACGCTCGACATCACCGGCACGGTTCAGACTCAAAGGGAAGTTTGTGTCACTGCCGCCGAATTCGACGCGGCGTTGGCACGCTTTACAGGCGAAATCGAACAGCTTCCCCCGATGTATTCGGCAGTTTCGAAAAACGGTGTGCGGCTCTACAAGCTCGCGCGGCAGGGGATTGAGGTTGAACGCGAGACGCGGCGCGTCACCGTTTACTCATCCGAAACGGTCTCGGTCGACGAGATTAAGGGCGAATACATCATCGATGTTCGCTGCTCGGCGGGCACCTACATACGCACACTGATTTCAGACGTCGGTGAGGCACTCGGCTGTGGGGCGGTGATGACAGGTCTTTGCCGGACGGAAGCGAACGGCTTTACTCTTGAGGACGCGCACACCGTGCCGGCGCTTGAGGCTCTCGCGCGGGATAGCAGACTCAGCGAGGCGTTTATCCCGGTAGACAAGGCGCTTACGGATTATCCGGTGTTAGAGATAACAGCCAATCAAGCGGTGCGCTTTAAAAACGGCGGAGCGCTCGACGCGGTGCGGCTGAGCCGAACACTTGCGCACGGATTCGTCAGGGTGTACGCGCCGGACGGAGCGTTTCTCGGCCTCGGTGAAAAAAAAGAGGATGACGGGGAATTGGCCGTTAAAAGGCTGCTTGTAACAACATAAAGAACGGACGAAAATTTAATCAAGGCGACACCGCACAATTTACGGTTGCCGCTTTTGTTGCACTTACTTGTATATAATGCAAAAGCCACCTGAAAAGCTATGACGCTTAATCGGCGGCTTTCATTTTTTTATTAGGCTCTGATCAACACGGCTGTCTCTAAGACACTAAAAAGGTCTTGACCGGTTTGTCATACCTCCTTAACAGCAGTAGAAGAACCATATAACGAAAATACAGTTCGGATTTTAAAGACAATCCTTGATCTCTGACTATCAATCTGCCCGCCCTTCCGAACAGCAGTTGTAAGAGGCAACGGTTAAAAAAGGGGCGATTATCGCGAATCATGCCGATGCCCTCGATAACGCTTTTATCATCCTTTAGGAAGGCGCAGCCTTCGGTAAAATAGTACCATAACCACACGGCGTAACAATAGTTCTTTTGCTTTGGTAGATTGGTATCGTTTATATAATCCTTGATTTTTCGGACAAGCGTGATGCGCATTTCAAGCATCGCAGGTTTTTTATTGCTCCGGCTCAATGTGCCGGCATGAATATTATAATGATATAAAGGCTCGTTAATAAAGCATGCGTTTTTTACCGATCGGAAATAGCAGATGTTGAACAGCTGATCCTCGGAAAGTATCAGCTTTGTATCCACAAACCGGAGGTTGGTGTCGACAATGATTTTTCGAAGATACAGTTTGTTCCATGCGAATACGGAGACCCTTGTTCCGAAAATCTTTGAAAAATCGTATAGGCTCATGTGTTCGAAGCTGGTGGTGCCTTCAAATAAATTGAACTTGTTGGGGGTGTCTTCGCCGTTACAGTGCTTTAAAATATTGCATACGGCAATTTCAGATGAGGTACGCTCGATATCCGAAACCATGCGCTCAAGCATCGTCGTATCCACATAGTCGTCGCTGTCAATGAAGCACACATATTTCCCCGCCGCGATGTCAAGGCCGGCGTTGCGCGCACTGCTCAGCCCGCCATTTTTTTATGGATGACATGTATGCGTGTGTCGCCTGCCGCGGCTTCGTCGCACATGTCGGAGGAGGCATCCGTTGAACCGTCGTCTACGAGTATGATCTCTATGTTCTCAAGTGTCTGCTCTCTGACGGAGCGGATGCAATTTGCGAAATACGACGCGACATTATAAACAGGGACAATAACACTGACAATGGGTGAGGATATTTGCAACTGAAGTTCTTCATGATTCATATCGATACCTCCGCTTTTTAAGTTTCCATTATACAAACACTGATACCGCGCCGCTGTCCTCAACAATCCTTCCGTCGTGGATGCGTATAACCCGTTTTGCGGCGGCGGCAATGTCGTTATCATGGGTGATGAGGATGACTGTGCGCCCCTCGTCGTTCAATTCGTGAAGGATGCGCATGACCTCCTCACCCGAGCCTGAGTCGAGGTTGCCGGTTGGTTCGTCGGCCAAAATGACTGGCGGTCTCGCGGCCACGGCACGCGCGATAGCAACCCTCTGCTGCTGGCCGCCGGACATCTGCGCGGGCAGATGGTGCATTCGGTTCTCAAGACTGACCCTTGAGAGCGCTTCGTGCGAAAGAAGCTCGCGCTCCTCCTTTTTCATGCCGCGGTAGACAAGAGGCAGCTCGACATTGGCTTGTGCGGTGAGGCTCGAAATCAGGTTGAAGCCCTGAAAGATGAAACCGATTTTTTTGTTGCGGATGTCGGACAGCTCGTCGTCTGTCAGTGAGGAGACGTTGCGTCCTTCAAGAAAGTATTCGCCCTCGGTGCAGACATCAAGAAAACCTATCATATTCATCAGCGTCGATTTACCCGAGCCGGACTGGCCGACGATGGCGACAAACTCGCCGCTGTCAATAGTCAGCGAAACATGGTCGAGCGCCTTAACCTCGTTTTCACCGGGGTTATAAATCTTTGAGATGTTTTTAAACTCTATCAGCGCCGCCATAAAAAGCCTCCGTTTCCAGCGTTTAATCTATTCAATTCAAAGTGTATAGACGTATTCGGTAAAAGTCAAGGCGGAAAATGTGAATTTTTATACAGGCGTCTTAAACGGTTGCTTTTTTTAGGACAATCCTATATAATTCATAGTTAGTGATTAATTAAACACAAGGGTGAAGCTGATGATTGAACTGATTAAACGCCGTACGCCGGGCATGGCTGAGCTGTTTGTAACCGAGCGGATAAACGGTCGCGACGGAAAAGACGTCTACGAAATCGAAGCCGTCGACGGCAAGGTTGTTTTAAGGGGCAGCGATAACATTGCCGTCGCGATGGCATATTACCGCTATCTGCGCGACTTCTGCGGCGTCAATCTGTCGTGGTGCGGAAATACCGGCGTCTGCGAGCCGCACAAACCTCCGCTGCCTGACAAAAAAATTACGTTTTTAATCGAGCAGGAAAAGCGCATGTGCCTTTCCTATGAAACCTACGCGAACGGCGCGTGCTGGTGGGACTGGCCGCGATGGGAACGTGAGCTTGACTTTATGGCGATGAACGGCGTCAATATGCCGCTTTGCCTTGTGGGTTATGAGGCGGTATGGTATTACGCCATGCTCAAGCTCAACATCAACCGCGAGGACGCCATGGGCTTCCTGTCAGGTGTGTGCTATTATCCATATCAGCTTCAAGGCAAGCTTGACTCGTTTTTACAGCTCGTCGACACCGATTATTTGAAGGCGCGTATTGAACTGGGTAAAAAAATTATTTCGCGCGCGCAGGAGCTGGGCATGACTCCGGTGATGCAGGGCTTCACCGGTCATGTGCCAAAATATATGAGGGGTTATTTTAAAAAAATTGAGCTGACACCCGTCTCGCAGTTTTGTAAATTCGCAAACACCTTCCGTCTGCTGCATACCGACCCTATGTTCGAAAAAATCGGCAAGCTGCTGTACGACAAGCAGAAGGAGCTTTTCGGTACGGCGAAATACTATCTATGCGACCCGTTTAACGTCGTCGAACCGATGGTACGGGGCGACGCGTTTTTAAAGAGCTACGGCGCAGCGCTCTATGCGTTGCTCGACAGGGGTACCGACGGCGCCGTGTGGGTCTTGGATGCCGCGTCTTATTCAAAGCCGTTGGTGTCCGGCGTACCGGAGGGGCGGCTGTTGATTACCGATACAGACGGCACGGGCTGCGAGCAGCACAAGGGCTTCGGCGGTCTGGCGTTCATTATCGGTACACGTTTTAACCGTGGCGGTCGAACGACGCTTCACGGCAGCCTCAAGGCACTCGCCGATAACCGATATGTACTTGTAAAGGGTACCTATAAAAATGTAATCGGGACTGGTCTTTTTCCGGACTGCACCGACCAGAACCCGCTTTACTGCGACCTCGCGTTTAAGATGCTAACGGAAAGCGGCAAGCCGGACGTCGAGGTGTGGCTGAGGGATTACGCTTGCCGCCGCTGGGGCAGCGGTGAAAAATGCCTCGAAAACGCCGCGCTGCTCCTCAACGGCTCATGCTATTCCGATACCTGTACCGGCAGCGAAACGGGCTCCATCATCGCCGCGCGTCCGTCGACGGAGCTTGCTCACACCGCACCAGGAGACACGCTTGAGCTTCGGTATGAAAACATGGAGCTTTGCTCGGCACTGGAGATGATGCTGGCCTCAAAGGGCGATTACACCGAGGGTTATGTTTTCGACGTTTGTGATATTCTGCGTCAGGTGATGAGCAACTACGCCCGCAGGCTTTACGCGGCGGTCATCAAGGGATACCAAAGCCGCGACGCGCGATTGTTCGAGACCTCGACAAACGCGTTTTTAAAGCTTCTTGAGGAGCTGGACGGTCTGCTGAATACAATGCCGGAGTTCCGCCTCAACACCTACATGACACGCGCCGCCGACGCCTCCTATGGCAAGATCGACAGCCAGAACTTTGAATTGAACCTGCTGTGTCAGGTCACTTTATTCGGACCGTTCGCCGATCCGGAATATTACGACACCGCGTGGCGCGAATGGGCGGATCTTGTGGGCGGCTATTATCAAATGCGCTGGCACAAGTTCTTCGAGCTGCTGGCCGATGGCTTCCGACGGAATAAAACAATTTCCACCGTCACGCGCAAGCAGCTTAACGGCAGAAATTATACGCGGGGCAACAAATTTTATAAAAAGCTCGACGCGGACGAGCGCAAATGGGTCACAAAATACCGCCCGTCAAATCCTACAGGCGAGGATACTCTTGAGGTTGCCGAAAAGCTGTTTAAAAAATACTCGAAGCTGATTGCCGACGACCTTATATAGAATCAATTATTATATTTACCGATAGGCTTTCGGAAGATAAGACTTCCGAGAGCCTTTTTATTAAACGGAATGAGTGGGTAAAGATAGCGCCGCCCGGCAACAGTTTTGGTTGAGGCGAGGACGGCGAACACGATGACAAAGCCGGCGATGAAACCCCAGAGGTTGAATATGGCTGTCAATATAATAACCAAAAGACGCGACAGCTTGAACGCGTAGCCCATTTCAAAGCTCGGCTGCGTAAAGCTGGCGATGGACACGAACGCCATGTATAAAACGATTTCGGAGACGAGCCATTTCGCGTCGACGGCAAACTGACCGAGGACGAGCGTCCCGATGATGCTGAACGAGCTGCTCAGCGAGCTTGGCGTATTCAGCGAGGCTATTTTTAAAGCGTCAACCGTCAGCTCAACCATGAGGAGCTGGACGAGGATGGGCATTTCGGTTGGTTCATCTATTAATATGAATGAAAGCCAATCGGGGATATATGACGGGTTGGAAATGAGCAGGTACCACAACGGTATCATGAATAGCGTCAGCGAAAAAACGGCCAGCCGCATCCAGCGTAAAAATGTGCCGATTAGCGGCGGGAAATAGAAGTCGTTCGTGTCCTGTATAAAGTCGAAAAAGCTCGTCGGAATGATCATGGCGGCGGGCGAGTTGTCGGTGAAGATGACGATGCTCCCCTCGGCGACGGACGCGGCGGCGGCGTCGGGACGTTCCGTGTAGCGCACCTTCGGAAATGGGTTAAACGACTGCTTCGGAATAAGGCATTCGAGCAGGCTCTCGTGCCCCATTGACAGTGTATTGACGTCGACGCTTCTAAGCTTGGCCCGCACGGCGTCGAGCGTGCGCTTGTCCACCTTGTCCTCAAAAAAGCAGACGGCCGTGTCGAGCTTTGTCCGCTTGCCGATGCTGAACAGCTCGACGGTGAGACGCGTGTCGCGGATTCTGCGGCGAAGCATGGCCGTATTGAAAATAAGCGCCTCGACAAAGCCCTCGTGGGGTCCCATGAGGACACGGTTGTTTTCCGGCTCCTCCACCGAACGCGCCGGATACATCCTCAGGTCTGCTTCAATCGCCTCGGCGAAGCCCTCGACGACGATAACCGTCTCACCGGACAAAATATGCGTTGTCAGCGTATCAATATCGTCGGTTGTATCGGTTTCGGAATAGGGGACGAGACGCTCGGCAAAAGCGCGGGCAGAGCTTAGACCTTCAATGATATCTTCCTTCGCCGCGAGCAGGTCACTTATTATTTTTACAAGAATTTCATCCTTGACAAGCCCGTCGACGAAGTATAGCTTGACGTTTTTCGAGCCCGCTTTGACACAACGCCCGACGAGGTCAAAGCTCTTATCAAGCCGCAGTGCTTCATCGAGCTTGCGGATATTATCGTTATAGTCCTGTGAGAGCTTCATTCAGACATTCCTTTATACAAGCTGATTCAAACGGTTCCTTATATTCTCTGCGGTTTATTCAACGGTATTCATTATAAAGGCCGACAATCACGTTCCACGTCAGCGGTCCCACCTCACTGACGGGCAGGATGCCCGAAATTTCCTGAATAACCTTAACCGCAGCGGCTGTTTCGGGACCGTAAAAGCCATCCGCTTCAACCATCGGCACGCGGCTGTCGTTTTCCGCGATAACGCGCAGAAAGAGCTGAAGCTGCCTGACTACATCGCCCGACGAGCCGGATGTTATAAAATAACCGGGATAAAGAGGCAGCGAAAAGGTCATGTATCCGCGCGGCAGCGACTCAATGATATTGAGGTACTCCGTAACCATCTTGTTCCAGGTGTCCCTTTTGACGATACCGTCCACGGGCAGACCATAAAACAGTTGAAACGCCTTGACAGCCTCCTCAGTTTTCGGCCCGAAGATGCCGTCGATGGTGACGCGTGGAAGTGCGTTGTTGAAACGACCGAAAAAGTCGAGATAAAACTGGATTATTTGGACGATGACATCCGCGTCGCCCCGCATGTAAGTGCCGCTGAATGCGCGTTCAAGTTCAGTTTCCAGCAGACCCTCACTGCGTATTTCCGTCAGTCTCTTGACGGCGTTGTAAACAAATTTGAGCTTATACCATGTCGCCTTGCCGACAATGCCGTCAACTTCAAGGTTGAATATTTGCTGGAACGCAATGACTGACCGTTGGGTCGCACCGTTAAAAATACCCTCATTGACGACGACTTGTGGAATAGCCGGATAATTGACGGATATGCGGTTCAATTCACGCTGGATAACACGTACCTCTTCGCTGATTGAACCGAGACTCATGGGTATACCGGGATAGGAGGGTATGCTCTCCTCTGTCGGCGCGTTGTATACAATACGTGTGTCATCACCGAAATAGTATTGGATTATCTGCAAATCAGTCATGCCGTTTAAGGCAAGGTTCAGGCTGCCCCACTGTGAAAGCCCCTCGCAGGTTGTGGATGTACCGCTGCAATACTGCGCGGCGAGAGGTTGAACCTGTTCACCGCGCACAATGTAGCTGTTGAAGTAGTTGTCAACAAGATTGTTGACTGTGTCAAATATTACACGCCCGGGAATGAACGACTGGTCATAGTCGATGTCGTTGGTAATGTCAAAATCATAACCTCTGGAGCGGTAGTACTCGCTATATACTCTGTTGAGTGTAAACGATTGTATGGCGAATATGTTTGCTTT
>CAYWTE010000002.1:0-15240 GCA_964461145.1 uncultured Lactobacillales bacterium
TTTGTGGCAACAATTATGGTTACGGCTTTGCTGGTTGCCTTTAGCGTTAATATTATTGACCTTAACACTTTTGTGTCTTTAACCATTGCAATGCTTGCAGGAACTACGTTGTTTTCTTTCTTCCTTCCTGTTGGAAATGCAGGCGGGCTTTGTATTTTGATGCACCCGTTTTGTAACGAAGAAATAAATATGGATTTTAAACGTATGTTTTATTTCGGGCTGCCCCTTATTCCCGTTATGGCCTTAACCTCTATCGCTGTAATATTATTTGCATTTTACTTTAATGATGTAAATATTAATATTATTAGCTTAGAAGCTATAGAAAATGCAGTAAAGCACGCCTCTCAATCTATTGCAGGGCATTAATTTTGTTTTTATATTGCTATTTTATAAGTTTGTCTTTAAATAAAATAGTATTATGATTGCAAAATTAAATGGTGTTATTGATTCTTTACTTTCCGACTCTGTTATTATTGATGTTAACGGAGTCGGATATTTAGTTTTTTGTTCTGCGAAAACTATCGCAAAATTAGCAGTAGGAGAAAAAGCTGTTCTTTTTATCGAAACTCAAGTTAGAGAAGATGCTTTTAATCTCTTTGGCTTTATTTCTGAAAAGGAAAAAAATACCTATAAGCTGCTCACGAATGTTCAAGGTGTCGGCGCTAAGGGAGCTATGGCAATTCTCTCTGCACTTAATCCTTTAGAAATACTTGATGCTATTGCTGCTGCAGATGCAACAGCTATTTGCGCCGCTCAGGGGATAGGCCCTAAAATCGCCTCTAGAATTATTAATGAGCTTAAAGATAAAATCGGAAAAATAGAAGCTTTAGGAGAAATTAACTTAAAACAAAACTCTCCTTTTGCTGCAAAACAATCTTCCTTGCAAAATGAAGCCTTGTCGGCTCTGGTTAATTTAGGATATTCAAAAATGGAAGCTTTCGGATTAATCAACCGTATATCTTTGACTTTAAAAGAAAATTTAACTGTTGAAAATATAATAAAAGAAGCCTTAAAAGAAATAGGTAAAAATAAGGTCTGAACTTATGGATAATAATGAAAGAATAATATCTGCAGTTGAAATTTCCGAAGAAAAACGCCAAATCGGACACGATAATATGCGCCCGCTTTGTTTAGATGATTTTATCGGGCAAGAAAATTTACGCAAAAATTTGAAGATTTTTATATCTTCTGCCGCCTCAAGAAAAGCTAATCTTGACCATATTTTATTTTATGGTCCACCAGGGCTTGGCAAGACTACCTTGGCGCAAATTGTTGCTAAAGAAATCGGCGTAGGGTTTAGGGCTACCTCTGCTCCGATGATTACTAAAGCCGGAGATTTAGCTGCTATTTTAACCAATCTTGAGCCGATGGACGTCCTTTTTATTGACGAAATTCACAGGCTTAATCCTGCTATTGAAGAAGTCCTTTATTCGGCTATGGAAGATTTTCAGCTTGATTTAATCATCGGCGAAGGCCCATCTGCTAGAACTGTTAAAATAGATTTGCAGCCCTTTACTTTAATCGGGGCGACTACTCGTTCAGGGCTGATTTCATCTCCCTTGCGAGAACGATTCGGTATTCCTTTAAGGCTTGAATTTTATTCCCCAGATGAGCTGCTTAAAATAGTTAAAAGAGGTGCCGGTGTTTTAAGCGTTAAAATAAGTGAGGACGGTGCTTTAGAAATTGCTACCCGTTCAAGAGGAACCCCTCGAGTTGCAGGAAGACTGCTTAAAAGAGTTAGGGACTTTGCTTTAGTTATCGGAAGCGGCGTTATTGATAAAGATATCGCAAATATAGCCTTGGAACAATTAGGTGTTGATAATATCGGTCTTGATAATATGGATAAAAGATATCTTAATTGTATTTGCAATAATTATTCCGGAGGCCCCGTCGGCGCAGAAACAATCGCTGCTGCCCTTTCTGAAGAAAGAGATACTATCGAAGACGTTATTGAGCCTTTTTTAATTCAAACAGGGCTTATTCAAAGAACTCCCAGAGGCAGAGTTCTTTCTTCTAAGGGCTTTAAACATTTAGGCTTGGAACCTATATTAAAAGAGGAGCAATTAAACTTATTGAATAATAAAGATGATAAAGAATAATACTCATTTTCATAACGTTCGCGTTTATTTTAAAGATACTGATGCAGGCGGGATAGTTTATCACGCAAACTATTTGAGTATGGCCGAAACTGCCAGAGCTGAAATGCTTCACGAAATTGGTTTTGCTAATATTATTATGAATGAAAACGGAGCTCGTTTCGGTTTCGCCGTTAAAGAATGCAAAATAAATTTTATTAAACCTGCTGTTCTTGATGATATGCTGGAAATTCGCTCAACAATTATCGAACTTAAAAATGCTTCTATGGTTATTGAACAAAATTTTTATAAAAATGAACTTTTAATTAATAATATTGTAATTAAATTAGTATGTCTTGGATTCGGAAACGGGAAACCTCTCCCCATACCTAAGAATCTGAGGGAAAAATTTTCTGCTTGCTTGATACCTAATCAGCAATAAGATATAACAATTTTTTGAATTCTTAATCTTTTATATTGGAGAAAATAAAAATGAATAATACTGCCGGCTTATCTATCCCCGATCTGTTTATGCAGGCTGGTTTGATTGTAAAAATAGTTATGCTTATACTAATGTCCGCTTCCGTTTGGTCTTGGGCTATTATTTTTGAAAAAATAACGCTTATTAAAAGCCTTAACCATAAAGCAGCTAACTTTGAAGACCTTTTTTGGAAAACTCCTTCTTTATCAAAATTATATGATAGCGTTTATACAAAAATTAATGACCCTTTAACCGCAATTTTTGCCGCCGCTATGAAAGAATGGAAAAAAGCTACCGTTAACTCTTATGATAAAAATTTCGACCTTAGAGGCTGCGGAGTTAAAGAGCGAGTCGAGCGTGCTATGAATATTACTATGGATAAAGAAATCGCCAGATTAGAAAAGAAAATGACTTTCCTTGCTTCTACCGGTTCTGTTTCCCCTTTCATCGGACTTTTCGGTACAGTTTGGGGGATTATGGGGAGCTTTCATAATATCGGTATGATGCAAGATACCTCTTTGGCTGTCGTTGCTCCAGGTATTGCCGAGGCTTTGCTCGCAACAGCTTTAGGGTTGGTTGCCGCTATTCCTGCAGTTATTGCTTATAATAAAATTTCAACTGAAATTGATAGATTTGCCAATAAAATGGAAAATTTTGCCGGAGAATTCGCTACTATACTTTCCAGGCAAATAGATGAAATTTCTATGAAAAATAATCCAGATAATTCAGATTTTAGAGATTAAAAAATGGCTGCTACTTTAATTAAAAAAAATCATACAAAACGCCATAAAAGACATAATAAAATGGCAGAAATAAACGTTACACCTTTTGTTGACGTTATGCTCGTTCTGCTTATTATTTTTATGGTTGCCGCTCCGCTTTTAACTACAGGTATTCCTATTGATTTGCCTAAAACTTCCGGCGTTGCAACTATTAAAGGTTCAGATAAATCTCTCGATATCAGCATTGATGCTAATGGTAATATTTATATCGGGAAAGAAGTTCTTAATGTTTCTGAGCTGCTTATTCGTCTTAATGCTATTGCTTCGGAAAATAATGAAATTAAAGTGATAATCTCCGGTGATGCTTACACAAATTATGGTCGTATTATCGAAGTTATGGCTGAACTTAAAAAAGCCGGATTTAATAAAGTTGGGCTTAAAACTCAAAATATAAATAACGGAAAATAAATGGACTCCCATTTTTTACAAAACTTAAAAGATTTAGCTTTTTTAGATTACTTAAAAAAGAACCCTCTTGCCAGTTCTTTAATCCTTCATTTTTTCGTATTTGCGTTGTTATTTATTAACCTTCCTTCTTTTTTGTTAAAATCTCCGGAGCCTTTGGAAATTAAAGATATTCCTATTGATATCGATTTGTCGCAAATAAAAATCAGCGAGCTTACTAATCTGCCGATAAAACAAAAAGTAACTCCAGTAAAAGATAATAAAACAGAAACTGAAAATCCTAAACAAGAGCCCGCTTATACTGCCGCTAAACCTAATCCTCCAAAAGAAGAAGAGCCTGAAGAAATTGATGAAAAAATCGATTTGAAAGATATAAAAATAAATATGGAGAAAAAAGAAGAAAAAATTGCTGAAAATGATTCTTCTGAAGAAAAAAAAGAGGTTAAAATTCCCCCTAAACCTAAAAAAAAGCCTAAAATTAAAAAACCTGACGATAATAAGAAAAAAGAACGAGTCGATAAACGTACAACGGAAACCGTTAAAACACCGGAACCAACGCCTGATAATTTATCAAGTCTGCTTGCTTCCGTTAGTGAAATAAAAGAAAAAGTCGCTCAAAGACCTTTAGATGAAAAAATTGAACCTACCAATTCTCCTGCCGTTGAAGGAGCTTCAAGAAGTGTTGAAGGAGTCGATTTTAGAGATATGTCTATTAGCGATAAAGATTTAATCGCTATTAGGCTTAGAGAATGCTGGAATTTAGACCCCGGCGCTAAAGGAATTCAAAATATGATTATCGAAATTAGGGTTTTCCTTAATCAAGATGGCTCGGTCAATAAAGCTGATATTTTAGATACTGGAAGATATAATAATGACGGCTTTTTCCGCTCCGTTGCTGAAAGTGCCCGGCGAGCTGTCTTTATTTGTTCTCCTTATAAATCTCTTGCTGAACATAATTCAGATAAATATGATTTGTGGAAGACAATGCTTATTCGCTTTAATCCTATGAGCGGCGGTATAGAATAATTTTTATTATATTGATTATTTTTATAATTTATCTTAAATAAGGATTTATTCGTTTTTTGTAAAAGGTGCGCTATGAAAAAATTATTAACTTTACTTTTCTTATTATTTGCAGTTTTTAATCTTAATAAAGCTAAAGCCGAGCTTAGAATCGATGTTTCAGGTGGGCACGCAGACCCTCTACCGGTTGCTATTCCTGCTTTTGTTTCTTCTTCAGCTGAAGGAATGTCTTTCGGCTCAAAAATTATGGAAGTAGTTTCAAGCGACCTTAATAATTCCGGTCTTTTTAGAACGGTTAGTCCTTCTTCTTTTATCGAAAAACTTACATCTATAGATCAAAAACCTTCTTTTAATGACTGGAAAGCTATTAACTCTCAAGCACTTGTTCAAGGACAAGTTCAATATTTAGGCGATAAAATAAAAGTCGAATTTAGACTCTGGGACGTTTTTTCAGGAACACAGCTTTTAGGCAGAGCTTATACTACAGAGAAAAATAATTGGAGAAGAATTTCTCATATAATCGCTGATAATATTTATGAAAGACTAACCGGTGAAAATGGATATTTTGATACCCGAATCGTCTATATATCAGAAACTGGTCCAGAAACTCGCAGAATTAAACGCTTGGCTATTATGGATCAAGACGGCGCTAATCATAAATTTTTAACTGACAGCAATAATCTTATTTTAACCCCTAGATTCTCCCCTACTATGCAAGAAATTACTTATCTTTCTTATTATAACGGGACTCCTAGAGTTTATCGCTTTAATATCGAAACAGGCGAACAAAAATTAGTCGGTAAATTCCCAGGAATGACCTTTGCTCCAAGATATTCTCCTGACGGGAAAAAATTATTAATGAGCTTTGAGTTAGAAGGAAACTCTGAAGTTTATGAGTATGATTTAAAACAAAATGCCGCAAAAAGACTTACTTCTCACCCTGCAATTGATACTTCCCCTTCATATTCTCCTGATATGAAAGAAATAACTTTTAACTCCGATAGAAGCGGGACTCCTCAACTTTATGTTATGAACGCTAACGGTTCTGATGTTAAAAGAATAAGTTTCGGTAAAGGCAAATATATGACTCCTGTTTGGTCACCAAGAGGAGATTATATCGCTTTTACTAAACTCTTAAAAGGCGAATTTTATATTGGAGTTATGATGGCTGACGGTTCCGGTGAACGTTTGCTTACTAACGGATATTTGGTCGAATCGCCTACTTGGGCTCCTAACGGCAGAGTATTGATGTTCTTTAGGCAATTCCCTGGTTCAAAAGGTAAGCCTTCTAAAGTTAAAATATATTCAATAGATGTAACCGGTTACAACGAAAAGCCTTTGCCAACGCCATTTGACGCATCTGATCCGGCTTGGTCACCGTTGCTTCCGTGATACACTTTAAAAAAAAGATGCTCTAACGTTAAAATTTACTTGAAGATTCAAAAATTTGACGTTAGTATGAATTTAGTTTTTTATTAATATTGTTAATCGGGAGTATATATAAATGAAAGTTAAAATTTTAAGTTTAATCGCAGCTGTTGCAGTTTTAACCGGATGTGCCGGCTTAAGGAAAACAGATTGTGATGCTCAAGGACGTAAAGTAGGTTCTTTTGCTTCTTCTGAGTCTATCACTCAGGCTAAAAAAGACGGCAGATTGCCTGGGGATTTCACTGACGCTATTCGCGACAGAGTTTTCTTCGCTTTTGACCGTTCTGATTTAGATGCAGAAGCTATCCAAACCCTTAAAGAGCAAGCAGCTTGGCTTAATGCTTACAAAGACGCTAAAGTTGTTATCGAAGGCCACTGTGATGAACGTGGAACTCGTGAATATAACTTAGCTCTTGGTGCTCGCCGTGCTAATTCAGTTAAGAGATTCTTAATCTCTCAAGGCGTTAGTGCTGCTAACATCAAAACTATCTCTTACGGTAAAGAAAGACCTGCTGTAGAAGGCAGCAACGAAACCGCTTGGGCTCAAAACCGCCGCGCAGTTTCTATTACTGTAGAATAATTCTATATATTATAAATTTTAGAATTGAATTCAAACCTACTCTTATATATATTTGAGTAGGTTTGTTTTTTCTTTTTTAAAGGTGCTAATATGATTAAAAAAATTATTTTTTGTTATTTATTTATTTTTGCTATAAATCCGGTTTTCGCTCAAGCTCCCGTATATAATTTTAATCAAACAAATTCTGCCGGTAAAAATGGCGATACAGCAGCTATGCTTAATTTTCGGTTAGATGAAATGCAGCAAATATATTCTCAACTCGTCGGGCAAATTGAAGTTCTTAATCATAAAGTTATGCTTTTAGAAAAAAAAGTAGAGCTGCTTAATAAAGATATGAATATCAGATTTCAAGAAGCCGATAAAAATAAAACAGCTAATTATTCCCTTCCGGATAATAATGTTCCGCCTTCACCTGTTGCACCATCAACTCCAGCTCCGACACCTTTAAGCAAGCCAGTTATGAAAACTATTTCTTCAACCCCTTCTATCCCTCACGAACCCTTATCTGAAATTAAAGATGATACAGCAAAAAGTCCTGCTCCTGCGCCTGCTTTTACGCCGCCTCAAGGCGTTTCAGGAAACCCTGCATCAAATGAAACCGTTGCGGCTATTTCAAATAATCCTGATGAACTTTACAACAAAGCTTATGATTATTTAAAAAGAAATGATTATGTTAATGCTGAAAAATTATTTTCTGATTTTATTAAAAAATTTCCGCAAAATAAGTTTGCAGGTAATGCTCAATACTGGCTTGGCGAAACTTATTATGTTAGAAATGATTATGAAAAAGCTGCGATTGCCTTTGCTGACGGATATAAAAATTATCCCGACTCTAATAAATCTCAAGACAGTTTATTAAAATTAGGATTCGCAATGAAAGGCCTTAATAAAAATAAAGAAGCTTGCCTTGCCTTTAAAAGTTTCAATGAAAAATTCCCAAATGCTAAAGGTGCATTAAAAACCAGAGCTAATCAGGAAATATCAAACTTAAGATGCAGCGAAATTAAATAAAAATGGAAGACTTGCCACATCTTTTTATTCAAAAAATTAATTCCATTTTACCTCAATTATGTGGCGATAAAATTGCTGTTGCTGTATCGGGCGGCGCCGACAGTATGGCTTTGGTTAGGTTAGCTAAAATTTGGGCAGATAATTATAACAAACAAATTATCGGACTTACTGTTGACCATCAATTGCGACCTGAATCTTCAAATGAAGCAAAAAAAGTCTTAAAATGGCTCGAAAATATTAATGTTAAAGGCTATATTTTAACTTGGAAAGGCGTTAAGCCAAATGCAAATATTGAACTTATCGCAAGAGAAGCTAGATATAATCTTTTGTTTGAATTTTGCAAAAAAAATAATATAAAAACCATTCTTTTAGCTCATCAAAAAGACGAGCAAGCTGAAACTTTTTTGCTTAGATTGGCTAGAGGCAGCGGAGTCTATGGGTTGAGTGCAATGAAAAACGTTAATTATCGGCAAAATATCGCTTTGGTACGTCCTCTTTTAGCTTTTTCAAAAAAACAGCTGATAAATTATAATAAATTCGTTAATCAAGAATGGGTAGAAGATTCTTCTAATCAAAATGAGGCTTTTGAAAGAGTTAAAGTTCGCAATTTTTTACCAAAATTAAAAGATATCGGCATTTTCCTTGATACCTTAACTAAAACATCTGCAAGAATGCAGCGAGTAGCTGAAGCTCTTGAATTTTATACTCAGGCGCTCATAAAAGAGAATGTTGTTTTTTATGATGAAGGATACGCTAAGGTTAATTGGGATAAAATCTTAAATGCGCCTGAAGAAACCTCCCTTAAAACTATTGCTAATTTAGTGCAAATATTAGGCGGAAATATTTATCCGCCAAGATTTGAACGACTTTTTAGGCTTTATCAAGCTTTGCAAGTCGTTGATTTTAAAGGCGCAACTTTATGCGGCTGTTTGTTTAAGAAAGATATAATTTGTCGTGAAGCTTCTAAAATAAAAGATGAAATTCCACTTACTTTTCAAACAAAAACCGTTTGGGATAATCGTTTTTGCATCGATTCTAAAGAAAAAAGCACTTTTATAATAAAAAAAATAGAAACTAAAGATTTGAATCAAATCAAAGAGTTACGCTTGCCTTTTGAGGTTAAAAAATCTATGCCTTGCGTATATGATGGCGATTTTTTTGTGGGTTTAGCTTGTAATGACTTGATATTTTCTGATAAAAAATTAAATATAAAGTCTATATTCATAAAAAATAGAGGAGAAGGTTTTGAATAATAAAAAAAATATCGTAATTTGGGTTGTTATATTTTTAATAGTTTCGGCTTTATTTAATAACCTTGAAAATACTAAAAAAGAAAAAGAATTCTCTAAAATTGCTTTCTCTGAATTTATGGACGCCGTTGAGCAAGATAAAGTTGAAAAAGTCCTTATTCAGGGCGAAAATATCATCGGAAAATTTAAAGACGGTCAAGGATTTAGGCTTTTTTCTCCTAATGACCCTAATCTTATTTCTGACTTGAGAAAACGTAACGTTAAAATTGATGCTGAGCCGATTAATAATCCTGAATATTCTCTTTTTGGTATTTTAGTTTCTTGGTTCCCTATGATTTTACTTATCGGCGTGTGGATTTATTTTATGAAAGGAATGTCCTCCGGTGGCTCAAAAGCTATGAGTTTCGGACGCTCTAGAGCTAAACTTATTAATCAAAGCAAAAAAATATTGTTTACTGATGTTGCCGGCGTTGAAGAAGCTAAAGAAGATTTGCAAGAAATCGTAGAATTCTTAAAAGAGCCGTCTAAATTTCAAAGATTAGGCGGAAAAATCCCTAAAGGCGTCCTTTTAATGGGACCTCCAGGAACAGGAAAAACATTGCTGGCTAAAGCTGTTGCCGGTGAAGCTAATGTGCCGTTTTTTACTATCTCCGGTTCAGATTTCGTTGAAATGTTCGTCGGAGTCGGAGCTTCAAGAGTTAGAGATATGTTCGAGCAAGGCAAAAAAAATGCCCCTTGTTTGATTTTTATTGATGAAATCGATGCCGTCGGAAGGCATAGAGGCGCCGGTCTTGGCGGCGGAAATGATGAACGAGAGCAAACCTTAAACCAGCTTTTAGTCGAAATGGACGGCTTTGAAACTAACGAAGGTGTGATTCTTATTGCGGCAACCAATCGTCCTGACGTTTTAGACCCTGCCCTGCTTCGTCCGGGAAGATTTGACAGGCAAATTACCGTTCCTAATCCTGATATTTTAGGTAGAGAGCAAATTCTTAATGTCCATATTAAAAAAATTCCTGTCGCAACAGATGTTAATCTTAAAATTATTGCCAGAGGAACCCCTGGGTTTTCCGGTGCTGACCTTGCTAATCTTGTTAATGAAGCCGCTCTTATAGCCGCAAGGCGCAATAAACGCTTGGTTACTATGAATGATTTTGAGTATGCTAAAGATAAAATTTTAATGGGCGCTGAGCGAAAATCTATGGTTATGGATGAAAATGAGAAAAAACTTACTGCTTATCACGAAGCAGGACACGCTATTTGCGGGCTTAATTCTTTAGAAAGCGACCCTATTCATAAGGCAACTATTATCCCTAGAGGCAGAGCTTTAGGATTGGTTATGCAGTTGCCGGAAAAAGATCACCTATCTTATTCGGTTACTAAATTTAAATCTCGACTCGTTATCTCAATGGGTGGGCGAGTCGCTGAAGAGCTTATTTTCGGTGCAGATAAAATTACGTCAGGCGCATCTTCTGATATTGCTCAAGCAACAAAAATTGCCAGAGCTATGGTTACTGAATGGGGTATGAGTGAGCTTGGCCCAATTGCTTTTGAAGGAAATGAAGATGAGGTTTTCCTCGGGCGTTCGGTGGCTATGAAAAAAAATATTTCTGATGAAACCGCCAGAAAAATCGATGAAAAAGTTAAAGAAATTATCGATGAAGCTTATTTGAAAGCGAAAAATATCCTCACTAAACATAAAAAAGACCTTATCGCTATGGCAGAAGCCCTTATCGAATATGAAACTTTGACCGGTGATGAAATTAGTAAGGTTTTAAAAGGCGAAAAGTTAAATAAGGAAAATGAAATTCCTAAAAGCTCTGTGGGGAGGACTTCTGTGCCGGTTACTGTTACTGAAACTGAAAATAAGCCTCAAAAACCTAAGGCAAAACCTAAGAAAAAAGAGGAATAAATTAAAAATTATTTAGGCGTTTTTGTATTCTTTAAGAAATCAATTCTTGTAAAAACTACGTTTTCTATGCCCGTTATCCCTTCTACTTTGCCTTCACAAATTAATTTAAATTGCGGGAAAACTGTTCCTGGGTAAATATCTGCAGCTTTATGCTTTTTAGCCATTAATGGGTAAACTGCTAATTCTTCTAACAAATATTCTATAGAATTATTTTTTTTATATTCATCTTTAAAGATATCATTTTTAGATAAAAAATCAAAAACTGTACTATCTATACTTTGTTTAAAAAAAGAATTTTTTGAATAAAATTTATTAATTAATTTAAAATGATTTTTAAAATCTTCTTGTTTTAGCCAATAATCCCAACGAATTATTTCTATTTTTGAATCTTGTGCTTTGATATTTTCTTTTATCCATTTATTCCCAGCTTCATAAGCCATTGCGTATGCCGTTTTTTCGTTCATTCCCTTATTTAATAAATTATACCTTTGCAAGGTATCATTAACGCAAACTACAACTTTTTCGAATCTATCTTTTGCCCAATTTAAAGATGCCGCAAACTTTTCTCCTTCGTGTTTATCTCCGTGTCCTACACTTATTTGGAGGCGACAAGTATTATATTCATATAAATTAAATGTTTTTTTTGGGATTACTTTATAAATTCCAGTTTGTGCAGGAAATTTAAAATTTTTCATCTGCAATAGACTCCCTTGGTTTTTTTGTTATCGACCAAATTAGTTCAAATAAATGTTTAATAGCTAATGATAAATCTTTATCTTCTATAAGAATAACTTTTTGATGTTCTTTTAAAAATGAAGCTATTTTATTGCCGTATACAACCATTCCTTCATTAGAATAATACTTCTTAGGGATATAACGATATTCTTCTAAACTACCCATTAAATAATTATTATCTTCTTCGACTAATTGACGCATCTTTATTCCTGCTTTTCTAATTCTGCGATAAGAATCGTTAACTTCCGGAGGGGATAATTTATCATCTGAATATATTAATAATAATTCTTCTCCTGATTTTAGGGTATAAAAAACATCGTCTAGTAGTTTTAAGCAGCAATCTTCGCCGGAAATTTCTCTTATTTTATTGGATTTGAAGCGGACGCCTGATTGATCTAAAAATTCTATGCCGTTTTCTTCAAAAATTTGCTTGATCGCTTCTATCGTTGAAACACGCGGATTCTCTATCTCTCCTCGTTCTATGCGATTGATTGCTTCCGCCGTGATGTTCGTGCGACTCGATAATTCTTTTTGCGACCAACCAAGCATCGCCCTGGCCGCCGCTAATTGAAATCTATCCATTTTTCCTTCCTTCGTTATACGAAAATTATGTAAAAATGTTATAAAAGTCAATAAAAAAGTACTAAAAAATCAATTATTTCATAAAAAATGACTTTAAAAGTTATATTTTATGATTTTTATGTTGACAAATAGAAAAAAATAGTCTAATAATAACCTATAAACACAAACCAATACGTTTCTCCAAACTATGGTTTATAAAAATAAAAGGGTAGAGAAAATTTCGTTTCCCCAAAACACCACCTCCTCTACCCCTTTTAGTTCCCCTTAAACAACGCCTTGGCATTTTCGTTTCCCCAAACCACCTAGCCAAGGCGTTCTTTAATTTAAAGCTTAAATCTTTTTAATATTATTTGCGGTATAAATTTTAATATCGTTCCAGTTATGCTAAAATACCAAGGAACATAAAGCATATCTATCCCTAAACTTCCGTATTTATAAATAATTCCTGCTGCTCGTTTTGCTTTTATTAATGAAAAATTCTTTAGTGTTTGTCCCCAGTGCATTCTGCTATCTATCATTCTTCCCTTAACCGTTGTTACTGATACTCCTGCAGAGAAAAGCTCTTTTCTTAATCCGTTTAAATATAAGTGAAGGCCTGCTTTGCTCGAGCCGTATAAATAATTCTTCTTTAATGCTATGTCTCCTGAATATGAGCCCATTACTATTATCTCCCCGCTTTCTTGCAATTTAAATCGCGGGATAAACAAATTAAGCAATGCTGCAATACCTAAATAATTAGTGTTTATTAAATCTTTTAATTTGTTAACATCTTCCATTGCTTCTTCATTTGATGTTCCAATTCCTATTGTACAAAATATGCTTATATTGTGTTCGGCGGCTTCTAAAACTTTGCCAACAAATTCTTTTAATCTTTTTATATCTAGAATATCTAATTTATAATATTTTGCTGAAGTGTTATATCTGGCTTTTAAATCGGCTGATATTGTTTCTAAATCTTCTAAATCTCGGCCGCTTAAAATTATTTGATGCCCGTTTTTGCCAGCTAACCTTGCAAATTCTCGACCTATTCTCGAGCTGGCTCCTAAAATTAACCAAGTTCTTTTTTCTCTAATTTTTTTCATCTTTACTGCCTTGTATTAATTTTTGACCGTCCATTTTATTCTTTGGGTCAATTTCTTTTATAATACTCATAAATTTATCAATATTTTTATATATCTTCTTGATAAAATCCGTTTCAAAATTTTGAATATTGTTAATTAACGGTAAAAAACAGCCTATTTTAAGTATTTTTTCTTCTAATTCTGATAATATCTCCTCTATCCCTAATTGATAAGGAACATCTATTAATACTTTATATCCTTCCTTTATCGGCGAGGTAAGATAACCTATGCATTCACTTTTACTTGGGACTATTCTACTATTTATTGAACTTATAAAATTGCTGCTGATAATTTCTAATATTTCAGTTAAAATTCTTACTTTATCTTTTTCCGGAATTACTATCGTTAAGGAATAATAGCCTTGCCTGCCGTAAAGTTTGTCTTTCCTTTGTATTTGTGAAAAAGGATAGAGAAAATCTTTTAAGCTTGTTTGATATTCCTTAATATCTTTCGAATACTTATATTTTACCTCGTTTATTCTGCTTAATACTGCAGGATTCGTTATTATTTTCGGCATATGAAAAGGAATTTTAAGCTTTGGTATCGAAATTAATTTCCCTTCTAAGCTTCCTGATGAGCTATGTTTGGCGCTATAAAATAAGCCTCTGCCTAAATTTACCCCTGTTGCAAATGTATCTATCCAAGCATAACGATAATCGCCTTTTTTCTCTTCAAAAAGCTTGAAAATATCAGATAGATTTTCACACTTAGTTCTATTAACTTTTACTATCGAAGAGCTTACTTTTTGCAAATTTAAACATGCTTTTGTTATGACCCCCGTTAATCCATAACCTGAAATTGTCGCTTTAAAAATATCCGAATCTTTATTCTGGCTTATCTTTTTAACCAGTCCTTCCGGCGTGATTATATCTAACCATTCAATCTGCTCTAACTCACCTTTGGCAATTAACCCGCCTATTGAGCTTTCTATATCAATATAATGACCAGGCAGAATATATCCTTCACTTAAAAATGTGTCGAAAAGCTCCTCTAAAGTAACCCCTGATTCTAAAATTATTTTGCCTGTATAACGATCAAAATTTATTATGTTATCTAAATATTCGGTGATAATCGCATTTGAAGATTCTTGCATAAATAGGCTGTCTATGCCGCTTTCTTTATGCATAACGATTAAATCTTCTGACTTGATTACTAAATCTTGTAATTGACTGATTTTGTTCGGACGATATAAATTCATTAACGCAGTTTGCGTTTGTCCGTGATTGTTTATGGCTCTCTTCTTCGGATACAATGCTTCCCCCATCATTTTTAAGTTTAGCATTAATAAATTAACAGCAATTCCTTTATAATTTATTTATTTAATATTTATTTTTTCAAAATGCTGATAATCTTTTAAAGATGTCCAATTGCCTCCCCAAATCCATCCCCTTGAAGTAAAAGATTCCTTTGCTTTTTCGGTTATCATTCCTTTTTTATAAACAGCTCTGTTTATATACGCTCTTCCTTCCATTGGCTCAACTATTTCGCCCATAACATAAGGATTTTGTATAGGATTAATATCTATCGCCAAGCCATAACTGTGGTTGGAAAATTTGCTCTTATTGCTTGTCATTGTTCTAACGCAAAGTGCTGATGTATTATTTGCCGACATAGATTTATTATCATCTGCGTCAAAGTTATCTATTAATTCCATTCTTGCTATTGGGAATTTATCTTTATAAAGTTCTTCAAAAATTTCTAATACTTCTTTTGAAACTTCTTTGTTGACTATCATTTCGCCTAAATGTTCTTTGCCTTCAAAATCTATATAACTTATGGTTAAATATCTTAAATCTTCTAAAGCTACAGGAGAATTTTCTTTGTAAGATTTCCCCTTTATTCTTTGCTCAATTTC
>CAYWTE010000003.1:0-14928 GCA_964461145.1 uncultured Lactobacillales bacterium
GGCTCTGACAGTCGATTCGCCTAAATGTTGTGCGACTTCTAAAACTAATTTGTTGCCGCCGTTGTTAACTTCTAATGCTGTTAAAATAGCAGGAAGGCTATCTTGATTTTCAAATTTTACGTCAATAATAGCGCCTAATACTTGTGCTATTTTACCATTTTTGTTGTTTTGTGCTGACATATTTTATCGCTCCTTAATTTTATTAAATTAAACTTTTTTCCTTTATAATGCCTCAGCTCCGGAAATAATTTCTATTAACTCTCTCGTTATGCAATCTTGGCGTGTTCGATTATATTTCAATGTTAATGATTTTATAATATCTCCGGCATTTCTTGTGGCGTTGTCCATAGAACTCATTCTAGAGCCGTGTTCAGATGCTAAAGAATTTAATGCTGAATTAAATATTAATGTGCTTAAATATTGTGGTAAAATATTGTTTAATATAACATCTAATTTTGGTTCAAAATCCGTGGAAGCAAGCCCAAAAATTTCTTTACCTTTTAATCTTTCTACCTTATCTTCAAAAGCTTCAACCTTTAAATCTTTCTTTTTATAATCAGAAAAATCAAATGGAAGTATAGTTTCGCACTGAACTTCTTGTGAAATTGCAGTTTTAAATTTATTGAAAATTAAAGTAACTCCAGATATTTCTTTGTTTTCATAAATATTCTTAATGAATTTACCTAAAGCATAGCTTTCTTCAAGAGTATTTGGGGCGGATCTTAAGCTCTTTATAATATTATTAGGATAACGCTTCTTAAAGTAATCGCTACCTTTTTTCCCGGCGCAAATAAAAACTACTTCTTTACCTTCAGCTTTGAGTTTTTTTATTTCTTTTTCTGTCTTTTTTATTACAGATGAATTAAAACTACCGCATAAGCCTCTTTCTGAAGTTAAAATTAACAGCAAAAATTTGTTAGTGTCTTTATTGCTCAGTAATAATCCCGGAAGTTTATATTTATCAGGATTATCAAAATTAAGAGATTGATATTCTAGACAGGATTTAGCCGCTGTGTCTTTTATCATATTAAAATATGAATATGAGCCGGTTAATGCTGTTTGCGATCTCCTTAATTTTGATGCAGCAACCATTTTCATCGCCGAAGTTATTTTCTTCGTTGATTTAACAGAAGCTATCCTGCCTTTTAGAGCTTTAAGGTTAGGCATTTACATTTTCCTTTTGTTTTTTTGCACGAATAAATTCTTCCGTAAACCCTTCTAAAAATTTCTCTAATTCAGATTCAATATTAGAGTTAATTTTTTGTTCATCTCGAATAGATTTGATAATTTCAGGTTTAGAAATTTTTATTCTTGATAAAAATTCCTTTTCATACTCTTTAATATCTTTTGTTTCAATTTTATCTAAATATCCTCTAACACCGGTGAAAATTGAAAGAACTTGTTCTTCTACCGGCATTGGCTGATATTGAGGTTGTTTTAAAAGCTCAGTTAATCTTTCGCCTCTGGCTAATAATTTCCTTGTTGCAACGTCTAAATCTGATGCAAACTGTGAAAATGCTGCCATTTCGCGGTATTGAGCTAAGTCTAACTTAATCTTTCCTGCAACTTGCTTCATAGCTTTGATTTGTGCAGCAGAACCAACACGGCTGACCGATATACCAACGTTTACTGCAGGACGAATACCTTGATAGAAAAGCTCGTTTTCTAAGAATATTTGTCCGTCTGTAATTGATATTACGTTGGTCGGAATATAAGCAGAAACATCACCTGCTTGAGTTTCAATTACTGGTAATGCCGTTAATGAGCCTGCACCTCTGTCATCACTCATTTTTGCTGCTCTTTCTAAAAGTCTTGAGTGAAGATAGAATACGTCGCCAGGGTATGCTTCACGTCCGGGTGGACGTCTTAATAATAATGACATTTGACGATATGCCGTTGCTTGCTTTGATAAATCATCAAAGAAGATAACACAGTGCATACCGTTGTCCCTGAAATATTCGCCCATACTGCAGCCCGCATAAGGCGCTAAAAACTGCATTGGAGCAGATTCTGAAGCCGTTGCTGAAACTATAATCGTATATTCTAAGGCTCCGTAATTTTGTAGAGTTTTTACAACGCCCGCAATAGTCGAACGCTTTTGACCAACTGCTACATAAATACAGTAAACTTTATCTTTTTCCGACTTTGCTGCGTCATTAATTTTCTTTTGATTGATAATAGTGTCTAAAATAATAGCTGTTTTCCCGGTTTGTCTGTCACCGATGATTAATTCACGCTGGCCTCTACCTATCGGAATTAACGAATCTATCGATTTTAAGCCTGTTTGTACCGGCTCGTGAACTGAACGTCTGGGAATAATCCCCGGAGCTTTAATATCAGCTTTTCTAGTTTCTTTAGTATTGATAGAGCCTAAGCCATCTATCGGATTGCCTAAAGCATCAACAACACGGCCAAGTAAAGCTTTACCAACAGGAACGTTAACAATATCCCCGGTCCTTTTTACTATATCGCCTTCTTTGATGTTTCTATCTTCACCAAAAATAACAACGCCGACGTTATCACTTTCTAAGTTTAACGCCATTCCCATTATTTTACCAGGGAATTCTACTAACTCTCCGGCTTGAATCTTCTCAAGACCGTAAATCCTAGCAATACCATCTCCAACTGAAATTACCGTTCCAACCTCTGACGTGTCAGTTTTTGCTGAAAAGTTACTTATCCTGTTTTTTAAAATCGAGGATATTTCCGTTGCCTGCAAATCCATTTTAATTTGTCTCCTTCATAGCAAGCTTTAACCGCTCTAATTTAGAACGAATTGAACTATCTACCATATATGACCCTATCCTTACCGTCATTCCGCCGATTAGTTTAGAATCTACCTTCTTTTCAAGCAGAACTTCCCGCTTGAACTTATCTTTTAGCTTAGATATAAGCTTGATTTCCTGCTCGTCGCTCAAGGCTTTGGCAGATATCAAGTGAACCGTTAATTCTTTCTTATGTTTGCTGACTATTCTTTTAAATTTTTCAAAAATAGGCACAATTAAAAACAGCCTGTTGTTGCCGGCTAATAACTTTAAAAAATTCATTATATGTTTTGAAATTTTGCCTTTTATACTGATATCTTCTATTATCTTTTCTTTATCTTCTCTTGAAACTAATGGCGATAACATAACTCTTTTTAAATCTTGATGCTTATTTTGTAATTCTAATATTGATTCTAATTCTTTCGGAGTAATATTTAATGTGTTTTTTTCTAAAGATTCTTCAAATAACGCTTTTGCATAGCGATTAACTATTTCTCTTGATGAAAAAATTTTATTCGACACAGTAGTATATCCTTCCTTGCTGTTACAAAAAAAATGCTTATATTCGTTACCACATACTTTTTATTATATCAATACTAAAAAGAAAAAATTTTATTTTTATGTTTATAAAAAATTATAAGGGTCAATGTCTACTTGAATTTTTAAACTGCCAGGAATTTTTATTTCATTTAAAATCTTGCTTATTATAGGTTGAGGCATTATTTCTAATGCTGTTTTTATAAGTAAGCGGTAACGATATTTGTTGTTTATTTTATAAAGAGCCGCGGGGCAAGGACCCATTATTTCTAAGCCTTTTTGGTTAAAAGGGAATTTTTTTAATAAAAATTTTGAAAAAGAGACGACTTCTTCCTCAATGCTGCCGGAAATTATAATTGCCGCTAACCTTCCGAAAGGAGGCATCATTAACGATTTCCTACCGGCTAATTCTTCTTCTATAAAAGCGTCTTTTTTATATTCAGAAATTGCTTTGATACTTTTATTGTTTGGAAAACAGGTTTGGATTATTACTTTGCCTTGTTCTTTATGTCTTCCTGCTCGGCCGCTGGTTTGCCATAAAAGCTGAAAAGTTCTCTCGGAAGCTCTTAAGTCGCCGCCGATTAATCCAATATCGGCATCAATTACCCCGACTAAGCTTAAAGACGGGAAATTATGTCCTTTTGCCAGAATTTGAGTGCCGATTATTATGTCTATCTCTTTATTTTTTATTTTATCTAAATTATCTTTTAAATTATCTTGCGAATCGCTGGTTAATATTAAAGTTTTTGCCTCTGGAAATTTATGATTTACTTCTTCTTCGATTCGTTCTACTCCCGGGCCGCAGGAAACTAATTCTCCTATTTGTCCGCATTCGGGGCAAATGTTCGGATTCTTTATAACATAATTGCAATGATGGCATCTTAATGTTCCGCTTTTTTTGTGCTCAACTAAAAACCCAGAACAGTGAGGGCAAGTTATTTTATGTCCGCAGTTTCGGCATATTTTCAAAGGAGCATAGCCTCGTCGGTTTAAAAAAAGCATTATTTGTTCTTTATTCGATAAATATTCTTCAATCTCTTTTTCTAATTTTGGGCTAAGCCAAGAAGTTCCTAAATCACTCTTTTGCGGCTTGTCGATTAATAAATTTACGATTTCTATTTGAGGTAATTCTATGCCGCTGTATCTTTTGGTGAGGCTGACTTTATTATATTTGCCTGTTTTTACATTGTTTATTGTTTCTAAAGAAGGAGTGGCTGAGGCTAAAATTAACGGGATATCTTTTATTTTAGAGCGGACAATTGCCATATCCCTAGCGTTATAAATTATGCCTTCTTCCTGTTTGTAAGAGCTGTCGTGTTCCTCATCAACAATTATTAGCCCTAAGTTTTGAAAAGGCAAAAATAATGATGACCGAGCGCCTAATAAAACTTTTATTTCTCCTTTTGAAATGCCTTTCCAGATTTCTCGTTTATCGGCTTTTCCTATTTCTGAATGCCAGACAGCAGGATATGAGCCAAATCTTGACTTAAATCGTTCTTGCCATTCGTGGGTTAAGCCTATTTCAGGGACAAGGACTAATACTTGTTTGCCGTTTTGTATAACTTTTGAGATGATTTCTAAGTAAGTTTCTGTTTTTCCTGAGCCCGTTATACCGTCAAGCAGTGTTACGTTGTAATTGTTTAAGTTGTTATTTAAGGTTTCAACAGCTTTTTGCTGTTCAAGGTTTAATTGAGGATGAGAAAAATTAGGGTTAGGAGGGGTAAATTTTATCTTTTTTTGCCTTTTTGTTTCAGGAAGGTAGCCGTTCGTGCTGCAGAGGAGTAATTCTGCTGCCATTCCTAAAGGTGTTAAGGTGTAGTTTGAAAACCATTCAATGAATTTTATTTCGTTTTCTTCAAATGTATAATCATAGCTTTCAATTATGTTTTTAAGCTTATTAAAAGGGACTTTCCCTTCGCCGTCACCTAAAACTATACCGATTAATTTACGAGAGCCAAAAGGAACTTTTACGATGCTTCCCCTTTTTATTTCTAAATTTTCAGGCACAAGATAATCGTACCAGTATCCTTTCGGGATAGGCAAAGCTATTTTTACGATTTTGTTAGTTTGTTTATTCATATTAAGTTTAATTTATATTGATTAAAGATGGCTTGCAATATTTTAATTATTTTGGCATAAAAGACTTATTAGGAAAAAGCTAAATGAAGCCTTTGGAAAATAGAAAAATTTATTTTAATGCCGAAGATGACTTGAAAAAAGTTATTAAAACGTGGGAGGAATATATGCTTTCAGAAAAGCGTATGTCCGTTAACAGTTTTGATGCTTATCGAAGAGATATTGCTGCGTTTATGACGTTTTTAGCAGAATATAAAGATGATTTACCTAGTATTAATACTTTATCTAAGCTTGAAATTACCGATTTTAGAGCTTTTTTATCCTTTTATAATGAGAAAAATATCTCTAAAACTTCTTTGGCCAGAAAAGTTTCTTCTTTGAGGAGCTTCTTTAAATGGCTTGATAAAAATAATGTTTTGAAAAATTTAGAAATCTTAATTCTTAAAACTCCAAGAATTCCTAAAAATGTTCCTAAGGCTATTAGTTTTAAAGAAGCTTTAGGGGTTATTCAGGTTGCAAAAGAGCTTTGTGAAGATGAATGGGCAGGGTTTAGAGATGCTGCTTTTTTCACGCTTCTTTATGGCTGCGGGCTTAGAATTAGTGAAGCAGTTAATCTTAATTATTCAGATATATCTTCTTGCGATTATTTAAGAATAACAGGCAAAGGGAATAAAGAAAGGCTAGTCCCTATGCTGCCTGTCGTTTTAAGTGCTATAAATGAATATCTTGAAGTTGTTCCTTTTCAATTAAAAGAAGCTTCTCCTTTGTTTTTAGGGGCTCAGGGGAAAAGAATTAATCCCGGTGTGATGCAGCGGCAAATGCGTAAAATCCGCAATATTTTAGGGCTTTCTGATACAGCTACTCCTCACTCTTTAAGGCATAGTTTTGCAACGCATCTGCTTGTTAACGGAACTAATTTAAGGACGATTCAAGAGCTTTTAGGACACGAAAGTCTGGCGGCTACTCAAAGATATACAAAAGTCGATATTTCAAAACTTATTGAGGTTTATAATAAATCGCATCCGGAGGCTTGAAAATGAATGAAATGAATGAAAAAATTCTTGGCGTTCAAGTAATTTTAGAGCATAACAAAAATTTTCCCCAGCTTCCGGGAGTTTACCGTATGATTGATGAAAAAGGTCAAGTAATATACGTCGGGAAGGCAAAAAATATTAAAAAACGAGTGGCAAATTATACTAAATTTAATGATTTATCACTTAGAATCCAAAGAATGGTTATGCAAATTTCAGATATGGGAATTATTGTTTGCAAAACCGAGGCAGAGGCTTTACTTCTTGAAGCAGAGCTTATAAAAAAATTTAAGCCAAAATATAATATTCTTCTTAAAGATGATAAATCTTACCCTTATATTTTTATTAGTTCTGAAGAAACTTTTCCGCAAATTCAAAAATATAGAGGAAAACATATCAAAAAAAGCGATTATTTCGGGCCTTTTGCAGGAGCAGGGGCTGTTAATGAAACTTTGGACATTTTGCAGAGAGTTTTTTTGCTTAGGACGTGTAAAAATACGGTGTTTAATAATCGTACAAGCCCTTGTTTATTATATCAAATTAAAAGATGCTGTGCACCGTGCTGTAATAAAATTTCAAAAGAGGATTACCAAATACTTATAAATCAGGCAAAAAATTTCTTTAAAGGAAAAATGGCGGATATTAAAAAAAATCTTCAAAAAGAAATGAAAAAAGCCTCTTTAAGGCTTGATTATGAAAAAGCTGCAGTGTTTAGAGATAGAATAAAAGCTATTGACATTGTTCAGCAAAAACAAGAAGTTGTGTTCGCTAATATTATCGATGCCGATGCTTTCGCCGTTAAAAAAGAAAATGATGTTTTTGCGGTAAAAATATTTAGAATTAGAGGCGGGCAAAATTATGGGGATACTTCGTTTTTTATTAATGATAAAAATGATTTATCAGAAAATGATTTTTTATCTTATTTCCTGCCGCAGTATTATTTGGAAAATATTCCGCCGAAAAATATATTTTTACCTTTTGATGTGCCTGAAAAATTATTAATCGAACAGGCGTTATTCCAAAAATATAAGCAAAAAGCTAAGGTATTTGTTCCAAAAGCCGGAGCTCCTAAGAAATTAATTGATTTAGCGGTTTTAAATGCGGCGCAGTCTCTTTCTATAAAAATTGCGCAAAAAATTAAAAATCAAGAATATTTTAATGAACTTAAAGACATATTTAATTTAGAAAAAGTACCTCAAAATATTGAAGTTTATGATAATAGTCATCTTCAAGGAACTAATGCTGTCGGGGCGTTGATAGCTGTTAATGAACAAGGTTTTAATAAGGCTAATTACCGTAAATTTAACATTAAAAATCAAGAAATTACAAAAAATGATTATTTAATGATGAAAGAGGTGTTAAATCGCCGGTTTGATGCGAAAAATAAAGAAAATTTTCCGGATTTAATCATTTTAGATGGTGGAAAGCCTCAATTAAAAGCAGCCAGAGAAGTTTTTGCCGATTTTGATATTAAAAACGTTGAAGTTCTAGCTATGGCAAAAGGCGAATTTAGAAATAAAGGCGATGAAACTTTTTATAATTTAAACGGAAATGCTTTCAAAATTCAAGAAAAAGCGAAAATTTTGTTTTTTCTGCAAAATATTAGAGATGAAGCCCATAGATTCGTTATAACTTTCCATCGGCAGAAAAAAGCGAAAATTTAATTAAATAATAATTGCATCTTTAAATATGCGGTGTTATCTTTTTTAATAAAACTAATTTTTAAGGACAAAAATAATGAATCTGCCTAATATTCTTACTATTTTGAGAATACTTATTATTCCGTTGATCGTGCTGACAATTTATATCGACCCTAAAATCGGAAGATGGATTGCTGCAATCTTGTTCGGTATTGCTGCGATTACCGATTTTTTTGACGGATTCTTTGCCAGAAGGTATAATCAAATTTCCAGTTTTGGCAGATTTTTAGACCCGATAGCGGATAAATTACTTGTGGCCGCTGTTTTGTTAGTTCTAGCTGCAACAGAAAGGCTCCGTCCGTTAGGAGTTATTCCTGCCGTAATTATTCTTTGCAGGGAAATTCTTGTTTCAGGATTAAGGGAATTTTTGGCTGAAATTCAAATCGGTATGCCAGTTACAAAATTGGCTAAATGGAAAACAGCTTTTCAACTTATTGCCTTGCCGTTGATGCTTTTAGGGTTTAAAACACCAGGGGGGAAAATAATATATTCACTTTGGGGGGAAAGTCTGCTTTGGATAGCAGCTATTTTAACCTTGATTACAGGCTATGATTATTTGAAAGTCGGTATGAAACATATGAATATGAGGTGATAAATGCAAAAACCTCACGTTTTAATCGTTGATGATGATAAAAAAATTAGAGCTCTTCTAAAGCAGTATCTTAAAAATAATAATTTTCTGGTTTCTGATGCTGAAAATGCTGTTCAAGCAAAAGAAATTATGCAGGATTTTTCTTTCGATATTCTAATTCTTGATGTGATGATGCCAGGGCAAAACGGTTTTGAATTCGCAGCAGAAATTAGGCAAGATTCGCAAATCCCGATAATTATGCTTACAGCAATGGCAGAAACTGAAAATAAAATTACAGGACTAGAAACAGGCGTTGATGATTATCTTGCTAAACCTTTCGACCCTAAAGAATTACTTTTGAGAATTAATTCTGTTTTGCGAAGAGCGATGCTTGAAAAACAGCAAAATGAAGTTATATCTTTAGGAAAATGCCGATATAATCTTAAATATGATGAGTTATTGCTTGATAATCAAAGCATTCCCCTTACTTCTTCAGAAAAACAACTGCTTAGGCTGTTAATTAAAAATCAAGGTCAAATTATGACAAGGGAAGATATTGCAGCTCAGCTTGATTTAATGGATAATCCTAGAACCGTAGATGTACAAATTACCAGAATTAGGAAAAAAATAGAGGAAGATACTAGAAATCCTATGATAATTCAAACAGTTAGAGGTAAAGGATATATGTTAATATCTTGAGAAAAATCTTAGAAATAGCAAAAATATATTTACTTCGCGGGTTTAAAAATTTAATCCCTAAAGGGTTGATGGCACGCTCGTTGCTTATTATTGTTTTGCCGTTAATTATTATTCAGGTCGTGACTACTTTTGTTTTCTTTCAAAAACATTGGGAAAGAGTTAGTTGGAGGCTAGCAACTTTAATGCGAGGGGATATTTCTACTATTCTGGAGCTTATGGAAAAATATCCGGATAAAGAAAATCAAAAATTCCTCTTTTATATTGCAGAAAGAGAAATGATGGTCAAAATCCAAATATTAGAAAAAGTTGATATTAAAGATATTCCCCATAAGCCGCAAAAAGGTATAACTGTTGATGCTTTAAGAAAGTCTCTGCTTGATTTAAAACATCCGGTTATCGTTGAAAATGCATCTTTTTTTGATGAGGAAATTAAAATTCTTGTAGGGCTTGATAATAATAAAATTTTAGAAATAAAAGCTCCGTTGAAACGCTTTTTTTCTATGTCTACCTATCTTTGGCTGGGGTTGATGATTCTTACGTCAATTATCGTATTTATTATTGCAATGATATTTATGAAAAATCAGGTTAGAGCAGTTAATAGATTGGCAGAAGCGGCAGATATGTTCGGTAGAGGTCAAGATGCTGCAAATTTTAAACCTGAAGGGGCAAAAGAAGTTCGTCTTGCAGGCAGGGCTTTTTTGATTATGAAAGATAGGATTAAACGGCAGGTTAATGAGCGAACTAATATGCTGTCTGCCGTATCTCATGATCTTAGAACACCATTGACGAGGATTAAAATTCAGTTGGCGATACTGCCACAAACAGAGGAAACTAAAAGTTTATTGCAAGATGCTGATGAAATGCAAAATATGCTTAATGCTTATCTTAAATTTTCAAAAGGTGAGGAGGTTGAAGGATATTCTGAGGTCAATATAGCTGATTTTATTAATAAAATAGCAGCTAAATTTAAAAATAAAAATATTAAAATTAATGATAAATCTTTTAATGTAAGTATTAAAATAAAAGAAAATATGTTTTCCAGATGTATTGTTAATATTATTGAAAATGCCTTAAAATATGCAAAAAATATTGAAATTACATTACAAATAAGGCAAGATTCTGTGGAAATTATTATAGATGATGATGGACCCGGAATCCCTTCTAATAAAAGGTCTGAAATGCTCAAAGCCTTTACAAGATTAGATGACTCTAGAAATAAAGATACAGGAGGGGTCGGATTGGGTATGGCGATTGCTCAAGATATTGTTAATGCTCACGGGGGAAGGCTGTTCCTTGAAGATAGTCCTTATAAAGGGCTTAGAGTTAGAATTTCTATACCGGTTTAATCAATTAATGCGGAGTTAATAATAGTGAAAATAAGTAATAAAAAAAATGAAACGTTATGTGAAAAATGTCCGACTAAAAATGTTAAACTAATTAAATTAACAGAAGAAATCGCAAAAATATGTAATCCTGATGATATTTATTGGTGCAAAGGAACGCGAAGAGAATTCGCTTCTTTATGCTTAAATTTGGTGAAAAGTAAAACTTTTATAAAGCTTAACTCTAAAAAAAGGCCAAACAGCTTTTTGTGTCGATCTGATAAGCAAGATAACGGCGTTCCTTTAGATAAAATGTTCACTTGCTCTTTAAAGGAAAGTGATGCAGGCCCTACTAATAACTGGGTATATGAGCCGGATATGAAAGTTCAATTAAAAGAACTATTTACAGGCTCTATGAAGGGGAGGACTCTTTATATCGTTCCTTTTAGTATGGCGCCGATGGGTTCTAGCTTTGCAAAAGTCGGGATTTTGTTTACCGATTCGCCTTGGAATGTTATATTAAAAAAATATATGACAAATATAGGACAAGAAGTTCTTAATGCTCTTGGGGCTTATGGGGAATTTTATTATGTGGTTCATTCCGTAGGGCAGCCGCTGGAAAATCAGCCTTTTTAATTTCTGATTATTCTTTGTGGTCTTTTGGTTCCGGATTTATTTCAGGGGAAAATGCTATTAATGCAGATGATGATCTTAAATTATTTTCTGCTGTAGCTAGAAAAGAAGGAAAATTAGCAGAAAATATGGCCGTTATTGCTGTTAAATCTCCTGAAAAGCCGGATAATCCTTCTTATATGGCCGTTTCTTTGCCAGGAATATGTGGGAAAACAACTATTTGCACTCTAGAGCCTCCTCCTCAAATTAAAAATTGGGAAATCAAAGCTTTTAGTAATGAAATGGTTTGGCTTAAGGTTAATGAGGAGGGATATTTAACAGCGGTTAATCCTCATAAAGCTATTTTTGGTAAACTTAAAGGTATTAATGAAAATAATAATAAAAATGTTATTAAAACTATAGCGGCAAATACTATTTTTCTTAATACTGCTATGATGGCGGATTTTGATGTTTGGTGGCCGGGATTAACAGAACAAATTCCGGATAATTTAATTGATGAAAATGGTGCAAATATTAATATTAATGAAATTAATCAAGACGATTTTAATAATGCTTCTTATATTTCTAATTTAGCGGGGTGTCCTAATGTTTCTGAAAAATTTATTAATCAAGAAGAAGTAATTATTGATGCTATCGTTTTTGGAGGTAAAACCAGCAATTGCCAGCCACTTATAACAGAAGCTTTTAACTGGGTTAATGGTGTTTACGCTGGAACTACGGTTTCAACTGATGAGGTTAGCGTTGTGGGGGATAGTTTTTCTCTTCAAAAAATTAGAAATTCTATGGCTATGGCTAATCATTATTTATTCGATCTTTCTTATTATTTAGAGCAGTGGATTAATCTTGGTTCAAATTTGGTTTATAAACCCAAAATATTCTGTGTTAATGTCTTTAGAAAAGATGAAAACGGAAATTATATTTGGCCGGGATTTTCACATAATTTCAATATGTTAAAATGGATATATGAAAGAATTTATAGCAATGCAAAAGTTGTCGAATCTCCTTTAGGGTATGTTCCTTTATATGAATCATTTATTGATGGCGGACTTGATATTTCAAAAAAAGAATTTGCTAAGCTTTTTTGTATGAGCAAAAAAAGCCTTAAAAAAGAAGTACTTGAACATAAAAATCATTTGCGTCCTTTTGCTGATTTGCAAAAATTACCAAGAGAATTTATGCACGAATTAGGGCTTTTGAGCCTTAGAATAGAAAGGGCTAAAGATGTTTGGGAACCTCCGGCTTAATAAGTTAAAAAGTTCCTTTGAATAGTGCCTTCTTCTTGGTTTTTTAAGTCATCTTTTATAAATTCTTCAATATCTTCTATATCATCACCTATGAAGGTGTCTTCATAAAGGCACTCTTTATCTTTTGGGCATTCATCAGCATAAATTTCTTCATAATAATATTCTAAATCTTCAGGAATAATTTCTTTTCTATATGCTTTTGGTGAAATTTTTTGTTCTATATTATCTTTTTCTATTGCTTTTTGCTCTTGATTAACTTCTTCTTGTTTTTCAAAAGGATTTTCTTTGCTCAGTAATTGCGTTTTTTTATCTGATAAAGGCTTTTCCTCTTTTTTTGCTTCTGTTTTTTTGGCAGAACTTCTTGATTTTTCTAAACCTAATTTTTTATCTGTTATTTCTTTTATTGTTTTGTTTATCAAATCTTTTATCTCATTTTCAAGATTATTAATTTTGTCAGCTTTGTTAGTTATATTTTCTTGTATTAAAGAAATTTGCTGGCTGTAATTATTAATTTCTTCGGCGGTCATAACTCTAGATAAGTGTCTGTTTATGCTGCTTAATTCTATGCTTGATTGTCTTATTTCGTTTATTAAATTAAAAGCTTCTTCTTTTTTTGATGAAACTTCTTGCGGCAATAAACTGTTACTGTCAAGAAGGGTTAAATTTTTAAGACCGGATATAATTTCATTATCAATGGATTTTTCTTTTTCATCAATATTATCAATAAAACTCTTGAAATTTTCTATCTTTATTCGTGCTTTTATAATATTTAAATGTACCATTCCGTCTTCCATAATCTTATCATTATATTTTTGCGCCTCTAAGCCTTTATAGTATAAATCTGTACTCGCCGAAGCGTCATCTTCAGTTAAAAATGATTTCTTATTAATTTCTTCTATGTCGTCGTAATATCCGCTTATAGTTGATAAATTGTCATTGAGTTTTGATGTGAAAGAAACTATGCCTTTATCTTGCTCTTTGTTCTTATACTTGGCAATAATATTGTTAATATCTTTTATGGTTGAGCTTATTTTACCTTTTATTTCTTTGGTTTTATTTAAATTATCCATAACCGTAGTTTTTAGGCTTGTTTGAAGGCTTTTTTCTCTGGCTAACTTCAATGCCTTTGCTTCTTCTTCAATTTTTTGAAAATATTTTGTAAGTGCGGCTAAATTATATTTATTTTGTTTTTTGCCGTTTTCGGTTTTTATATTAACTGAAAAAACCGGCATTTTATTTATTGTTGCCAGATTAAATATTAATTCTTCTTCGAAATCTTTTTTATAAAAATCATAACGATTATTCATTGTTAAACTTCCAAAATTACCCAAAGATGTTGTTTCTTTTAAATAAAATTGATTGTTGTTATAACTGAATTTCCCTTTTATACTTTCTGAAGCGGTTTTTGTATCTTTAAAAATGATTGAGGATATTAAATTTTCTAATTCTAAGCTATCTTTTTTATCAGCTAATTTGTTGGATAAAGAGTTTAGCGATATCCCTGTTAAGTTAGTGTTTATAATGTTAAATGTTCCTGATGTTTCAAAATTATTTTTTAAACTATCAAAAGTGTCGCCTTTGCCGGATAAATTTCCTGAAAATGATAATAGTCCGCTATCAAAATTAACTGATGCATTATCCATTAATATATTTTTTGATATCAAAACGTTTTGCATAGAAAAATCACCGGAAAAATTTAATTCTTTTTTGAAATTGAATCTTCCTAAGGCGCTAATTTTACCTTTTTCATAATCTCCGTTTAATTCCGTTGTTTCTAAAATGCCGTTTTTAAGATTGTAATTAATGTTAGCTCTTGAAAGTTCATAATTTTTATATCTTAAATTCTCGCCGCTTAATTTTCCAAAAGCATCAAAATCGTTCATAAATGATAAGTTGAGAATCTTATCTTTCCCTCCTTTTATCGGGAGGAAGTTATAAATGTTAAAATTTTTATATTTTATATCTGATTTTAATAAAGGGCGTCTGGTTGTTAAATCTATTTCTATATCACCGGTAAAAGTGCTATCTTTGATTTTTAAATTTGAATTGCTTATTTTAATTTTATTATTTGAGCTTGAAATTTCACCGCTCATTGAAGAAGCTCCTAAATTACTCCCTGCTGCAGAATAATTAAGGCCTTTAAAACTGTTTATAAATGAAATAAATTCAGGGGTTTCAAAGCTTATTTTCCCGTTTTTAATTTCGTAATTGTTATTGTTTTTGATAAAATTTCCGGAAAAAGTATTTTTTATTTTATTGATGGTTAAATTACTGTCAATTATAAAATCATTAATATTTCCGCTTAATATCCCTTTAGAATTTATATCAATTAATGCTTTAGGCTCAAAAA
>CAYWTE010000004.1:0-14425 GCA_964461145.1 uncultured Lactobacillales bacterium
CAAAGACTTAAAACTATGCGTCATTGACGAACAACATCGATTTGGAGTTTTCCAGCGATTAGAGTTAACTGAAAAAGGGCTTAATCCTGATATTTTAGTAATGACTGCCACGCCTATCCCCAGAACTTTAACGCTAACGGTTTTTGGCGATATGGAATGCTCAAAAATTGATGAAATGCCCAAAGGACGGCAAGAAATCACCACAAAATCAATGCCAATAAGCAAAATCCCTGAAATTATTGAGGCTATAAAACGTAATTTAGCTCAAAAAAATAAAACTTATTGGGTCTGTCCGTTAGTAGAAGAATCAGAAAAATTAGATTTAGCCGCTGCAGTAAAAAGATTTGAATACTTGCAAACAATTTTTAAAAGTAAAGTCGGCCTAATCCACGGCAAAATGAAGCCTGCAGAAAAAGATGCTGTTATGGCAGATTTTATCAACGATAAAATTGATATTTTAGTTGCAACAACTGTAATTGAAGTTGGCATAAATGTTCCTTCTGCAACCGTAATGATTGTTGAGCATGCGGAACGTTTCGGCCTTGCTGCACTTCATCAATTAAGAGGGAGAGTTGGAAGAAGCGATAAAAAATCATTTTGTATTTTGCTTTATGCCCCCCCGCTTTCTCAAACGGCAAAATCGAGAATAAACATAATGAGGGAAACAACAGACGGATTTTTAATCGCTGAAGAAGACTTAAAACTACGAGGCGGAGGAGAACTTTTAGGCACAAAACAAAGCGGTTTTCCTGAATTTAAGCTTGCTGATTTAAGTTATCATCAAGAACTTTTATCCATTGCGAATAAAGAAGCCAGATTAATAATAAACAAAGACCCAGAATTAAAGACCCCAAGGGGGCAAACCTTAAGGACTTTATTATATTTATTTGAGCAAGATAAATATGTAAAAACTCTTCAATCAGGCTAAATTATTACTATTCTGCAGCTTCTTTCCCATCAGGATTAACTATCCCGCCTGATATAACTAATTTTAAAGCATTCTCAACCGACATATTTAGATAACATACTTCACTTTCAGGCATAAAAACTAAAAAACCCGAAGTTGGATTAGGAGTTGTCGGCACAAATATACTCAAAATTTTATTTTCATCTGTTTTAAGAATATTTTTTGTCATTTTTTTAACTTCACCTTTAGCATCAGCCGCAACAAAACCTATAACAAAAATTCCTTTTCTTGGATATTCAACCAATACAGCCTTTTTAAAAGATGTTGATTTATTAGAAAGCACAGTTTCCATAATTTGTTTTAAAACCGCATAAACTCCTGATAAAAAAGGAGTTTTTTCTAAGATTCTCTCCCCCATTTTCATAAAAAATCTTCCAACAACGCCGGCAGCAAACATTCCCATTAATATTAAGAAAACTACTAAAACAATTAATCCTAACCCCGGCAAAGAAATCGGCAAATACGTTTCAGGATTAAGGTTTTCCGGAATAAACGGCGTGATTTTATTATCGATATAATTAATAAATATAATTGCAAAATAAATCGTAAACCCTGCCGGAGCAGTAACTAAAATTCCGGTTAAAAAATAATTTCTAAGCTTTACTGCTAATCCTATCTTAGGAAGAATCTGATTATTTTCTTTTTCCATTTTACCCCTCATAACTTAAATAAACGCTAAATCTTCAATAATAAACTGAGCACTAGTCCTGCCGTTCCACCTATCTGCTTTAAGCACCCCTGCCGCATTAACATATTGATTATTATTATTTAAAATAGCATTTCCGATTTCATTGTCAACAGCTCTAAAAGCAACCGCCTTAATACTGCCGCCTATTCCTCCGCTAAGAAAAAAGCTGATATGTCCTGCTCCGAAAACCTTAGGATTAATTATTTTAACATCAGGAATAACTATTTTCGGCTCTTCATTTCCTGCCCCGAAAGGCTCTAATTGCTCTAAAGTTTCTGCCGTATAAAAATTAGCTGCATTAATATCAACCATTCCGTCAATTTTCAAAACCGGCTCTATTTTTTGCCCTAATAATTGTTTGCCAATATTATCGCTGAGCATTTTTTTAAATTCTATAACATTTTTCTTTTCCAAAGAAAATCCTGCTGCCATTGAATGCCCCCCTCCGGTTATAAGCATCTTAGCTTGTAATGCGGAAATAACAGCCGTTCCGATATCAATTTGAGGTATAGAGCGAGCCGAACCTTTAACAATATCCCCTTCAATAGTCATAGTAAAAACCGGCATTTGATACCGCTCTTTAAGTTTGCCTGCAACTATTCCTAAAACTCCGCTATGCCAATTTTCCGATATTGTAAAAATAAAAGGCAAATCTTCTTCTAAAGTTTCAGCCTGAATTGTTGCTTCATACAAAACATTAGCTTCAATTTCTCTCCTTTTATCATTATATTCGCATAATTTTTGTGCAACTGCAAAGGCTGATTGATAATCATCTTCACATAATATTTTACTTCCTAAAGCTGCTTCCCCTAATCTTCCGCAAGCATTAATTCTAGGACCAAGAACAAATCCTAAATGATATGCGCTCATTTTTTGCTCTATTTTTGCAGCATCAGCTAAAGCAGCGATACCTATATTTTCCCTGTGATGAATAATTTTAAGACCTTGCTTAACAAAAGCCCTGTTAAGTCCTGATAGAGGAACTACATCACAAACAGTCCCAAGTGCCACCAAATCAAGAAATTTTAATAAATCCGGCGGATTAATATTTTTTTCTTTATAAAAATATTTTTCTTTAAGCTCTCTATTTAATGCAACCAGCAGCATAAAAACTACACCTACTGCGGCTAAATCCCGAGTTAAAGTATTATCAGTCTCATCGAGCCTTTTAGGGTCAACTACCGCTTTTGCATTAGGAAGTTTAGCTTGAGCTTCGTGATGATCGATAATAACCGCCTCAATTCCTAAACTATTTGCATAATCTATGCTTTCAAACGCACTAATTCCGCAGTCAACCGTAATTATTAAATTAGTTTCTGCTTTTTTTATTTCATCAATAAAATCATTATTCAAACCATACCCGTCATCTCTATCGGGAATATAAATATCCGCATTAACATTTATAGATTTTAGAAATTTATATAATAGCGCTGTACTCGTTGCACCATCAACGTCATAATCTCCGAATATTGCTATTTTTTTATTATTTTTAATTGCAAGAATTATTATTTCAGCAGCTTTTTCCATATCTTTAAAAGTATAAGGGTCAGGCATAATATTTTTAAGTTTAGGATCAATAAAATCTTTAGCAAAATCAAGACTAACGCCTCTTGCTGCCATTGCTCTTGCTGCAATAATAGGAATATCATAATGTTGAGAGATAGCCTCTGCTATTCTTTCATCTGCTTTTTTAAGCAGCCATTTTTTGCCTGTTAAAGATTTTTCAACGCCTAAGAAAGGTTTATTCGTATTCACGCCTTTAATACTCTAAAAAGATTTCTGTACGCCTATTTTTAGCTTCCCCTAAAGGCATAACTTCTTGATAAACAGGGGCTGCATCAGAAACGGCACCAACGAATATTTTATCTTTATCAATCCCTGCTTTAACTAAAGCATTAGCAACAATTTTTGCTCTTTTTTGCGAAAGTTCAAAATTAACTTTATCGTGAGTATTAAGATCAAGATTTTTTGTCCTTGCAGAAGAATGTCCAACAACTCTCAAATATCCATTATTGCTTATTGCAGCATCGGCTGCTTCTTTAATTTTATAAGCTTCTTCATCGCTAATATAAGCTGAACCATTAAGATATTGCACCGAAGCAATTAGCATTGAAACACCTTGCCTTGAAGACACTGAATTAATTTCTGATAAAGGTTTAAAGCCTTTAATATCAAATACAGTAATAGTTTTTCCTCGATTATCCGCATAAACCAAGCCCGGAGTCCCTACATAAACGGTTTCTCCATCATCATCATCATAATTCTTACTTTGATGCATTGAAGAAGCCCCACTGCTATCAATAACAACTGTTTCATCATCATTTACAAACCTATTCCCTGTTTCTTCATAAACTGCTTGATAAGATGGAAAATCTTCATCTTTAGTATTTTTTTCTACCAAAGACCTAACTTCTTCTAAAGTTTCATTCTTTTTAGGAGGTTCAATTTTTTCTTCGCTCAAAGATGATTGAGAAGATTTTGCCTCCTCATATTTTTCAGAAGCTTCTTTAATTACTGCAGGCTTAGATTCTTTTGTTTGTTTTGTATCATCTTTTAAGGAAAAACTATCATCATATTTTCTGTTTTGAGTATCTGCAACAAGACCTGATTTTACATTTTTCTCTACATTTTCTTTATTTTCTTGAGGAGCTGTATTTTCTGCTTCATTTTCATTGATGGTAGATTTTTCTTCACCCTTAGTGATATCTTTATTTTCATTAATATTTTCTTCAGCAGAAGAAATAATCGAGTCTTCTTCATCATCAATTGCTTCATCAAAATAATCAAGATAAGAACACGCAGTAACGCTAAACATACTAAAAACAAACAAAACAGATAAAAATTTATTTTTTAACATTTTAATAAAGCCTCTTTATAAAATAACAAATTAAAATTAAAATACATCAAACTTTTATTTATTTCAATAGCATTATATAGATATCCGTAAGTTTTATTAAATCTTGAATTAAAACCCTTTCATCAGCTTTGTGCATTCCACCTTTATCTGCAGCACCGACAAGCCCAAAATCTAAAGCCTGCTTTGCAATTTTAGTTAAATACCGAGTATCGGAAGTCCCCCCTCCTCGCCAATCTTTAGGAACTATCCCTGTTATTTTTTTTACGGCTTTTTTCAACTTTTGTACGAAATCTCCTTCAATAAATTCATAAGAATCATTAATTCCTAATATTTGCACTTTTGCTTTTTCATCTGAACGTTTAATCATTTCATCTATCAATTTTTTAGAATTTAATGAGGCATCAAATCTAATATTTATGTCGATTTGCGGATTAAAAATTAAGCTTTTATCAGTATTTTTATTAATATTTATTTTTACTTGCGGATTTTTATTTATTTTATTGAGAAAATTCTGATTATCTGAATTAAAATAAACCAAAGTTTTATCCGGAACTATATTACAAGCAATAAACCCTGAATTAACTCCTAAAATCTGAATATCTTTTTTAATTTTTGCATAATTATCAATAAGCACATCGATAGGATTAATATATCTTTCCTTATAAGCACTATGCCCTTGCCTGCCTATAATTTCCATTAAATATTGAGCATCAGAAACCCCAAAACTAAGGCCGACAGGAACTATATCACTACCCTTTATCGGATTTGTTAAATTTTGAGCTGTTTTTAATATATTTTCATTATTTTCAAAGAAATTAATATTAAAATCAATATTACCTCTTCTGCCTAATTTAAAAACATCGCCTAATTGATTAAGACTGGTTGGCTCTCCGGTAAGACAATAATCTAAAGTTAATTTTTTTTCATTTTCTAAATATTTGCTAAAAATTTCCATACCGTATTGACTAAATTTTTCTTCAGCCCCTGAACCTAAAAAAACTATTTCATTTTTTGTGTTCGATTTTGAAACTGCAGCGATAAATGCAGCTATTTCGCCCTTCATATCAAGAGCACCCCGTCCGTATATTTCTCCACCAAGAATACAAGAAGAAAATGGAGGAACTGTCCAACCTTCGCCTGCAGGAACAACGTCTGCGTGCCCGCAAAAACCAATCGATGGTTTTTCGCCATATCTGGTTGCAAAAAGATTATCAATAACAATAGATTTATCATCATTAAACGTTTGCACTATTTCCGTATAAAAGCCAATATCTTCAAGCCAATTGCTAATTTGCTTAATACAATCTGAACTTTTAGGAGTAATGGATTCAAAATTAATTAATTTTTGCAATAAACTGACTTCATCAAATATTATTTGCTTATTATTAACTTTTTTGGTTTTATATATAAGATTATACTGCGTCAACATCCACTCCTTAAAGTAAAGGAATTATATTATGTTAAAGTTTGTATTGTCTATCTTTTTTTTGTGCTTTATGCTTAGTGCAAAAGCGCAAGATATTAATAATAATCAAGCAAAAGAACCTCCGACAAAAACCATTTCATCTCAATCTGGCAGCGATTCTGACTGGGTTAAAGATGCTATGAATAAAAAAGAAAATAGAGAAGCTTGGATAAAAGACGCCTTATCCAAACGTTACAGCATTTATAAACAAGGTAAATACGCTAACAAAAATAAAGCCAAAGATGCCGATAAAAACAGCGATACGGATTCAAAAGATAAAGATAAAGACCAAAACAAAGAAGAAAATAAAGAACAAATTCAATCAGGAGATGCAGATAAATCAGAAAATAAAGCTTCTGAAACTTCAAAATCCGATAGTAAGTCAGAAAGTAAAACTGATACAAAGTCTGACAGCAAAACAGAAAGCAGTAAAACTGAAAGTAAAAACAGCGCTAGTACTGATACTAGCAGCAATAGTGAAAAAAATAACAATTCAAGTTCTAAAGAAAAAACTTCAAGTAAACAGGAAAAATAATGAAATTAATAAAAACTATTTTTTTAACTTATTTTCTTTTTATATCGCAAGGATTTGCTAATTATTATAAAAATATGCAAACGGCAGAAGTATCTTTGCTCTCTGAAGTAAATAGTTTTCAAGCCGGCTCCGATTTTTACCTTGCAATAAATTTTAAGATAAAAGATTACTTCGACATTGGCTGGATAAATCCTGGTGATACGGGTATTCCCACTCAAATAGAATTAACTTTACCTAAAGGCTTCAAACAAGAAAATATTTTATACCCGTATCCTTCAAAAATTGATATGAGTTTTTTGAGTAATTACGGATATGAAAAAGAAGCCGTTTTTTTAATAAAAATCAAACCAAATAAAGATTTTAAAAACACTTTTGCAACAATATCTGCAAAACTTGAATGGCTAGCCTGCTCGGGCACTTGCATTCCTGAGGAAACAACTTTAAGTCTTAATATTCCGCTATCTTCAAAAGCTATTTATAATAATGAATTAAAGGAAGATTTTGAAAAATGGCTCTCTAAAATCCCTGAAAACAAAGAAATTAAAGCTACATTTAACAAAAAAGAGTTAGATTATGAGTTAAGCTTTAATCTTTCTGATTTTTTTAACTTAAAAGATATAGCAGATATTAGATTTTTCCCTTTTGAAGCAGGAATAATATCCCATAGCTCTCCTCAAGATTTTTCAATAAAAGACGGTTTTATTTTCTTAAATTTAAAAAAAGGTGATGCTCTGCTTGCAAAGCCTTCTCAAATGAGCGGCGTTTTAGTAATAAAAAATAAAGATGGGCAGATAAAATCTTACCAAATAACTGCAAAAAATAATCATCGCTCCCTTACATTATTAAATTTAATATTAATTGGGCTTTTAGGAGGGATTTTATTAAATCTGATGCCTTGTGTTTTGCCTGTTTTATCATTAAAATTTTTAAGTATGCAGCATTTATCGGAAGTTAAAAATAACCATATGGCAAAACTTCACGGAATTTTATATGCACTTGGGGTAATCTTATCATTTATTGCTCTTTCATTAATTATTTTAGCTTTAAGAAGTATGGGGAAAAATTTAGGCTGGGGGTTTCAACTTCAAGAACCTTTATTTGTGCTTTTTTTAATTTATTTAACATTTATAATTGCCGTAAATTTATCAGGATTATTCATAATCGGCAGCAAAATCAGCAATTATAGCGGCGATTTTATCTATAGCAAAAAAGGCTTAAGCTCGAGCTTTTTTACCGGCATTTTAGCTGTATTTTTAGCCGCACCTTGCACTGTTCCGTTTATGGGAACAGCATTAGGAGCCACATTAACTATGCCTTATAAAGAATCTTTTTTCATATTTTTAAGTTTAGGTATTGGGTTATCTTTGCCGTACTTATTATTCAGCTTTTCGCCTTATTTAATCAAATTTATGCCGAAACCGGGCAAATGGATGATAACATTAAAACAAATTTTATCTATTCCGCTTTATTTAACATCGCTTTGGCTTTTATGGCTTTTATATCATCAAAGCGGCTTTATTGGGGCATTAATAGCCTTAAGCGGAATATTTTTGATATTAACTTACTTTATATTTAAGAACGAAGAAGTAAAACAGCTAACATTTCACAAAATAGTTTGCGCCATTATATTAATAAGCATAATCTTCACTTTTCCTTGCCTTTATAAATACAAATCACAAAAAATGAATGAGCATTTAGGAATCCCATACAGCAAAGAAAAATTAGAAGAATTAATATCAAGCAACCAGCCTGTTTTGCTTCATTTCACAGCAGATTGGTGTTTATTATGCTTATTAAACTCGTTTAGTTTTCACAATAACGATATTCAAAACTTTTTCCACAAGCATAATATTACATATATGGTAGCCGATTGGACCAATGAAGACAAGGAGATAAGTGAAGCTTTAAAGAATTATAACAAAGCCGGAGTTCCTTTATATGTTTTTTATCCCAACAACGGGAAATCATATGTAATTCTGCCGGAAATCATCACATCTAACATAATAAAAGAGGTTATTGTAACAAAACTAAAACTAAAATAATCTTTATTATTAGATTATTTTCATAAATAATGTTGAAATTAGGAGAAGAAGAAATGAATTTTATGGAAGAAATATATAAAAAGGCCTCTGCTGCGCAAAAAACAATTATTTTGCCTGAAGGAAATGATGAGCGTATTTTAAGAGCAGCTTCCATAGCCAGCAAAAATTCATATGCAAAAATAATCGTTTTAGGCGATGAAAATTTAATAACCCCTGATAATTTCAAAGTTATAAATCCAAAAACTTCAGAGAAAAAAGAAGAATACGCTGCACTTTTATATGAGCTTCGTAAAAACAAAGGAATGAGCAAAGAAGAGGCTGATAAATTAGTATTAAATCACGATTATTTTGCCAATTTAATGGTCAAAAGCGGTGATGCAGACGGAGTAGTTTCAGGAGCCACTCATTCAACGGCAGACACCATAAGGCCAGCGCTTCAAATAATAAAATCAAAAAGAGAAGGAGAGAGCGTTTCAGGCGTTTTTATAATGATACACGAAGGAAAGCCTTATATTTTTGCCGATTGCGCCATAATTCCCGAGCCTGATGCAAAAACTTTAGCTGATATCGCAATTCAAAGTGCGGCAACAGCTTTAAGCTTTGGCATACCGGCACATATTGCAATGCTTAGTTTTTCAACCAAAGGCTCAGCAGAACACGCATTAGTTAGCAAAGTAAGAGATGCAACGCTTCTTGCTCAAAATAAAGCCAAAGAAGTTTTTCCTGATAAAGATATAATAATTGACGGAGAACTTCAATTTGATGCAGCTTTTGTCCCTAACGTTGCTGCATCAAAATGCAAAGATTCTCCGCTTAAAGGCAAAGCCAGAGTTTTTATTTTCCCTGATTTAAGTTCAGGCAACATTTGTTACAAGCTTGCACAAAGAATGGGGAATTGTGAAGCTTATGGTCCTGCTCTTCAAGGTCTAAAATCACCGGTAAATGATTTATCCAGAGGGTGTTTAGTTGAAGATATCGTTGGATTAATTGCCATTACCTCATTACAAATTTAATCGAAAGGAATCAAAAAATATGGACATACTTGTATTAAACTCCGGATCTTCCTCTGTGAAATACAAGCTGTATGAAGTAACAGCAAAAAATGATTTTAAATACAAGGCAAAAGGATTAGCTGAACGTATAGGCATAGAAGGTTCAAAAATCACACATACCTTATCTAATGAACACGAAGAAATCATAGAAAAAGATTTAAGCGACCACACTGCCGCAATAAAAGAAATTTTCAAACTTTTAACCATAGGTGAACATAAAGTTTTTAATTCGATAGATGACATAACAGCAGTAGGTCACCGAGTATTACACGGCGGAATGGATTTTTCTGATTCTGTTTTAATTAATGATGAAGTTGAGGCTTGTATAGAAAAAAATTTCGTTTTAGGTCCTCTTCATAATCCCCCTAATTTAATGGGGATAAGAGCAGTAAAAGATTTATCTCCTGATATGCCGCAAGTTGCAGTTTTTGATACTGCATTTCATCAAACGATGCTGCCAAAAGCATATATGTACGGACTTCCTTACGAGCAATATCAAAAACATAAGATAAGAAGTTACGGCTTCCACGGTACTTCACATAGATATGTAAGCAAAAGAGCTGCAGAATTTATGGGAAAAGATTATGAAGAGTTAAAACTCATAAGCTGCCATTTAGGTAACGGAGCATCTATTTGCGCTATAAACAAAGGTAAATCTTTTGACACAACAATGGGATTAACTCCTCTCCCTGGTCTTTTAATGGGAACGAGAACCGGTGATATGGATCCTTACACGCCGCTTCATATAATGAAAAATGAAAATTTATCAGTAGAAGAAGTTAGCGATTTAATGAATAAAAAGAGCGGAATGTTAGGAATTTGCGGGCATTCTGATATGCGTGAAGTAATGGAAGGCTACAAAGCCGGCAAAAAAATGGAAACATTAGCTTTAGAAATGTATGTCTACCGAATCAATAAGTACATCGGGGCATATATGGCGGCAATGCAGGGCTTAGACGGAATAATTTTTACCGGCGGAATTGGTGAAAGATGCCCGATAATTCGTAAATGGGTAGTTGAAAATTTTGCATTTTTAGGGGCAAGTATTGATGAAGAAGCTAATACGGCAAAAGGAATTATAAAGATAATAAGCTCTCCTACATCAAAAATACAAGCTTTAGTGGTTCCAACAGATGAGGAACTTGTTATTGCACAAGACACTTTTGAAATTATAAAATAAGAAAATAACTTCTTTCTTGTATTTTTTCAGATATGTGTTAAAAATATCGTTCTGTAAAATATAGAAAGAATAAGTTTGTGCAAAAAACAAAAAGAAAAATAAAGTACGATAAAACCTCTTTTAGAGTCTATAAAAGGCTATGGGAAGATTTTATTTCTCCATACAAATGGTATTTGCTGCTTACATTTTATTTTATGATAATATCTGCCTTTGCTGAAGTATTAGAAATCAAAATGCTTCAGCCTATTATTGATAAGATATTTATAGAAAAGCAATCTCTTCTTTTATGGTTTATCGGAATAATTGTTATTGTGATTTTTCTAATAAAATCGGTAACGGTTTACTGTCAAGACGCCTTAATCGGAATGGTAGGAGAGCGTGTTATAGCCGATATGCAAAAGAGATTATTCAGCCATTTATGCACAATGGATCACACATTTTTTCATCATACTTCCACAGGCAAGCTACTTTCAAGATTCACCGTAGATATAACTTTAATGAAAACGGCAGTTTCTAACACCATAACAAATATGAGTAGAGATTTTTTATCTTTTGTTTTTTTAGTTGGCTTAACATTTGTGCAAGACTGGAGACTAGCTTGTTTCATCTGGTTTATTTTCCCGATAGCCTTTTATCCCGTAGTCTATTTAAGAAGAAAGGTAAGGTTAATTTCAACTAACACCCAGCAAGAATTAGGCGTATTAACCACAGCATTAGAACAAGTTTTTCAAGGAATATCGGTGGTAAAATCTTTTGTTATGGAAAATTATGAAAAGAGCCGCATTTCAACAATAATTGAAGGGATATTTAAATTATCTTATCGCTCTGTCAGAGTAAAAGCGGCTTCAAGACCAATTATGGAATTTTTAAGCGGAATTGCCATTGCTGTTGTCATAATTTACGGAGGCTCACAAGTAATGTCAGGACACACGACAGCAGGCTCATTTTTCACTTTTATTGCTGCTTTAATTTCAGCATATCGACCTATGAAATCTTTAGCAAAATTGCAGGTAAATTTAGAAGAAGGCATTGCCGGAGCAATTCGTTTATTTGAAATTTTAGATACTAAAGCGAAAATAAAAGATAAAGAAAATGCAAAAACATTATCTTGCAAAACAGCATCTATAAAGTTTTCTAATGTTAGTTTTTCTTATAAAGATGAAACAGAAAAAAGTGAAGCTATAAGCGACATTAATTTAGAAGCAAAACAAGGACAAACGATAGCATTAGTAGGTGCTTCAGGCGCAGGGAAAACCACAATATTAAATTTAATTCCAAGATTTTTTGATGCAACATCAGGTCAAATTTTAATAAATGGAACAGACATTAAAGATTTTACTTTAGAATCATTAAGACGGCACTTATCTTACGTCGGACAAGACATAATTTTATTTGATGACACAATAAGAAATAATATTTTATACGGCAACCCTAACGCTTCAGAAAAAGACATAATTAAAGCCGCAAAAGCGGCCGCAGCCGATGATTTTATAAAAGATTTAGAAAACGGATACGATACTTTTGTAGGAGAAAGAGGCTTAAAAATTTCAGGAGGTCAACGTCAAAGAATCGCGATATCAAGAGCCATATTAAAAGATGCCCCGATATTATTATTAGATGAGGCAACTTCTGCCTTAGATACACAGTCAGAAAGAATAATACAAAACGCCTTAGACAACCTAAAACAAGGCAAAACAACCATCGTCATTGCTCACCGTTTATCAACAATAATAAGCGCGGATAAAATTTATGTTATGGATAAGGGCAAGATAATTGAAGAAGGAACGCACTCAGAATTACTCAAAATGAGCGGAGAATATTCAAAACTTTACAATATGCAGTTCAAGGATTGATAATTATGCTTTTAAGATTATATATAATTATCAGTTATTTATTATACCCGTTAATTGCCTACACTATTCATAAAAGGAAAATAAAAGGCAAAGAAGATATTTTAAGAATAAAGGAAAGATATGGCTTAACTTCGATTCCAAGACCTAAAGATAAACTTATATGGCTGCACGGAGCCAGCGTTGGTGAAAGTTTATCGATGCTGCCGTTAATAGAAATAATCAGCAAAAATTTCCCATTTGCAAAAATAATGGTAACCACCGGCACAATAACTTCAGCAAAATTATTAGAAGAAAGGCTACCGGAAAACGCTTTTCATCAATACATACCGATAGATTACCCAGTTTTCACAAAAAGATTTATAAAACATTGGCAACCGGATTGTGTTTTATGGTTTGAATCTGATTTTTGGCCGAATATAATTCATCAAATCGGCAAAAATAATATTCCGTTAATTTTAATAAACGGCAGGGTATCTGATAAATCTTTTAAAAGATGGCAAAAATTCAAATTTTTTATCAAAGAGCTTTTAAGTAATTTTAAAGTATGCTTAGGTCAAACAAAAACCGATGCAGAAAGATTAAAAATCTTAGGCGCAAAAAAAACTTTATACGAAGGAAACATCAAGTTTGCCGCAGCTCCTCTTCCATTTAACGTATTAAAATTAGCCTATTTAGTTGGACAAACAAAAGGAAGAATATTAATTTTAGCATCAAGTACTCACCCAAAAGAAGAAGTTTATTGTGCAACCGCCTATAAAGAATTAAAATCTAAATTCCCGAGCCTTCTTTTAATAATAGTCCCAAGACACGCTCATCGAGGCATAAAAATCGCTCAAGAATTAAAAAATTTAAGCTTAAAAATTTCTCTTCGCAGTAAAAACGAACCGATTAATAAAGATACGGATATTTATATTGCCGACACGATGGGGGAATTAGGATTATTTTATCGTTTATGTGAAATAGTGTTTATCGGCGGCTCATTAATTCCACACGGCGGACAAAATTTTCTTGAAAGTTTTAGGTTAAAAACAGCCGTAATTATTGGAAATTATATGCACAATTTTAAAGAGATGACATCTTTTGCAATAAAGCAAGATGCCTTAATTCAAGTTCAATCTAAAGACGAATTATCCTCGTCCTTTGGGAAAATAATTGCAAATAAAGAGCTAAAAGATTTATTAATAAATAATTCCTATTCTTTTGCAGAAAATGAAAGCCTTGTCTTAAATAAAATTTATGATAAAATAGATGTTTATTTAAGAAAGGCATTAAAATAAATTGAAAACTCCAAATTTTTGGCATAAAAGCGGTGTAATTCCATACTTGCTGTATCTCATCAGCAAAATTTTTGAAATTGCAACTTTTTTAAGACTAAGATTCTTAAATACTAAAGAAAAAAATCCTATCCCCGTAATTTGTATCGGAAATTTGATTGCTGGCGGTTCGGGGAAGACTCCAACTTGCATTGCGATTGCTAAGATTATGCAGCATAAAGGCTTTAATCCTGTAATAATTTCAAGAGGTTATAGGGGAAGATTAAAGAATATATTAGTTGACGCGCACATACATACCGCAAAAGATGTTGGCGACGAGCCTCTTATTTTAAGCCGCCAATGTAAAGTAATAATCAGCCCTAACCGCTTAAAAGGAATAAAGTTAGCCGCAAGTTTAGGATTTACAATAGCGATAACGGACGATGGCTTTCAAAATCCTTATTTCAAAAAAGATTTATCACTCATCACCATAGACGGCAAATACGGCTTTGGTAATAAAATGATAATTCCAT
>CAYWTE010000005.1:0-13942 GCA_964461145.1 uncultured Lactobacillales bacterium
GGAGAACGAGAAATCCACAGGTATTTAGATAAAGTAAGCAGACCCCTCTTAGACAACAAAGACCACATTTAGAGAAAATATATTATATATATACACCACGAAGATTAAGACTCCCTGTATATGTTCATATAGCTTAGAAAGGTACACTATGCAAAGAAAGATTAAAGTAAATGCTGAATCATCATATAAATATAAACCTACTCCAACAATTAAGATTAAGGGGAATTATTTAGTAGAGCATGGGTTTAATATTGATACAATACTTAATATAGAAATTGAAGAAGATAAGATAATCATAACACCAATTAAATAATTGAACACTGCAATAAGCATCTTACAATCATAAGTAGGGTGCTTATTATAATGTTTAATTTTAATCAATCTACGAACGTTTAGAGCCATTTTAATTTAATACCCTAGCAAGTTATCACATAGTTTTTAAAATGGCAACAAATGACAAATAGACATTGATTTTAATACTATATAGGCGTAGGATTAAGAAAGTAACTGTTAAGTGGATTGAAAGGGGAAAAGAGAATGGAAGAAAATGAACTGAGGGTTGCCAGAGGATATAGTAATAGTTTTACTGAACTTGGAACGTTAGAAAAAAAATATGCTTTGAGAATGTATTGCGATAAACGATGTTTTTATGAGGCTAAGATTTATACTTATGATGATAAGTTAATCGAAAATGTGAAAAGCAATTTATTTTATTTTTATGAAGGTAGTAACGGATGTTTTTTTATAACAATTTTATTTGATATTAAAAACTATTATATAATGGATAAGGTATATGACGAATTAAAAAAAGTGATAACAGATACATATTATGAAAAGAAGAATATTTATGAATTAGATATTAAATTAAAAGAAAGAAAAAATTTTACTGAAGAATTTGAAGATGTAGATTTTAATTAATCAACCAACAGACCTTAGACTAATAATCTAGGGTCTATTTTATTGCTCTCAGATGTCTGTAGCACGTTTCTAGGCATTTGAATGTTACATTGGATAACTAACAAGGGTAAAAGAATATACAGACTTTAAACACGTTGTAGCAATGATTATTAGATTGGATTGAAAAAGTATTCAAAAATGGTCGTTTTTTGTCACACCGAACAGATTTTTAAGTCTTGTAACCCTTGTAAACACTGACTTTTTTGACTATTCCTTATCCGTATACATGATAGAGAACATAAAATATATCAAAAAGTATCGTTTTTATGTACACCTAGCAGTTTTTCAACTACACAAAGCCACTGTTTATAAGGGTTTGCAGAGTTTTCCTTATCTACCTACATGGGAGAGAATGTTTTATCTAAAACAAACAACAATAAATCAATATTATTAAAGACATTATACGAGATAAATCCACAAAATATACTTAAAATATTCGGTAAAAACGCATAAAACATATGTTTTTCTTTACACCGAATTTAAAATATGGCTTATAAACCATTGATTTTACTAGGTTTTGTGACCATTCCTTAAATCCATACATGATAGAGTAGAACGTGGGTATTTCCACAAGTAGCTCGATTAAATCAATAGGAATGAAAAAGATTATATGTGTGGACTGTGGTAACGAGTTTGAAGTAAAAGTAAATAGCAATAAACGAATCAGATGTTATGAATGTCAGACAAAACACCTCAGAAAAATAAAGACAGAAAAACAAAGAAAATATAGAGATTTAACGGTTGTGGAATAATAGAAATCAATAATTAGTCATACAACTACCCATTTTATCACGTTTCTTGCCATTTTACTCCCAATATTCCTACGATAAAGGGAGAACTATATATACACAAATTCACGGTTAACATGTTCGGACAAACAATTTACTCAAATCTTCAATCCAACTTATCCAATACTAAAATATGTGAATGTTGCAAGGATAGATTTCCTATAGATGGTAAATCAGACAGAAACATATATTGCGAAAATTGTAGATATGAAAAAACTATAGAAAAAAATGAAAAATATAATGAAAAAAGAATAAAAAAATGAGATGGTCGTAAAATCAACATTCCAAAATCTACTACAATGCCCATAAATACTAGACTTTTTACATATTTAATTGAAGTTTGAAAAATGGAGTTAATGACATATAGGGGAAGGCATAAAATGTGATTAACTCGCTATATATTGTATCAAAAACTCCTAGAGTATTATTCCTATTTTGGAGTAGAATTTAGTGCTTAATTTGCACCTTTTGTATACAAGAAACATACTTCAAACCCTTTATTTATAAGGCTTGTAGCGATTTGCAAACCTTGATACTATAGGTGGAGAATAAATCACCATCATTTTAAAATTAACATGTAGCCCCAGTTGTGTGGCTATCATTCATGAAATCAGAGTACAAAAAAGGTCAATCATGTGGCAAGTTAATTAAAATTAAGAGTAAGACTAAGCCAGAGAAATATTGTGAGAAATGCGCTTACGAGATTAAATTAGAGCAAGTGAATGAGTGTAAAAAACGTAAAAAAGAGGAATTGGAATAAATATCTTTTTATCACAAACTCCCAGTTTATGCCCATTTGAGCCATGTTTTTAATATTTACTCTTCATCTCTTATAGGGATATATAATACATAAATCAGATTATTAAGTACGATTAACTATCGTGCTTTTTTAATATATTTTTTTTAAAAATGTGATTGTTCACATTATCGAGGATGAAATTATGAAAGAAAATAAGAAATATAAGCTAGGTGAATTTGCCAGATTGATTGGTGTTCATCCTAAGACATTGCAACGATATGATAAGGAAAATAAAATTATTGCATATCGTACAGAAACAAACAGGAGATATTACTATTATTGGCAGTATCTCAAATTTGAATCAGAACAAGATAATTAATACATAGGCTTATGGTCAAAACAATCGTGAGCCTATCTCCTTTAGGTTATAGCAGGATACTGTTTATAATATATCCGTATTATTGCCATTAGTACAGGAAACGAGTTGGGGCAGAGCCAACACTCCTTGGGGGTAGAAATACCCCTACCTGTTAATTGAGGGTCTATGTTAATTCATAGGTTCTTTTATTATATAAAAAATTATTTCAATAGGGGTTCATAAAGAAACTTATATAAGGGTCAATATGACGCAACTAAGAGAGGACAAACAAATGGATTTAAAAGAATTATTTACAGAGTTAGGAATAGAAGTTAATGAGGATATTTTTGAACAACTTAATAGTGCAGTTGATAAAACGATTCAATCAGAAAATGACAAAATCAGAACTGAATATAGTAAGAAGGTTAAAGAGTTGGAAAAATTCAAGCCTGTTGATAAATCGGAAACAGAAATTGAACTTGAAACGCTCAAAAAAGAATTATCTGATACTAAATTTCAAAAGTCGCTAAAGGATATTGGCGTGGATGATAGCCTTGCTAAATTTATCAAATCTGATTGCAACATTGAAGAACTCAGCACATTTATTAAGGTGTTTGCTCAATCTAAACAAGATTTTATTCCATCGCTCAATATGGGTGATAACTCTATCACTAAAGAACAATTTAAGAAAATGGGAATTACAGATAAAACAAAACTGTATGAATCCAATCCCGAACTTTACAGCCAATTAAAACAACAATAAGAAAGAGGTATATATATTATGGCATTATTTATAACAGAAGTATTTGCAGATGCAATTAATGAAAAATTAGGAGTTGCCCTCAAAATGGGACAGCTTGCAACAGATGTAACCAATGAAGTTTCAGACATTACTACACAGGGAGATGAGATTAATTTCCCTAAATATGAAAGAGTAGCATCAGTTGGAACAGTTACAAAAGGTACAGCTTTAGTACCAGCAGAAGTATCTATGTCAGAGAATAAAGCAACTATTAAACAAACAGGTGGCTCAATTCGTGTTTATGATAAAGATTCTAAACAAATCAAAGGGGCGACACTTGATAATATGGCTCAGCAGTTAGTTGACGCTATGGTACAGGATTTAGATTCTTCTTTATCAGCAACAATGGATACAGAGGTAACTAAGAAATCAGCTACAGCAAGTGGAACAGCAATTACAAATACAGAATTATTAAATGGATTAGCTCTATTTGGTGATGATGTTGATTATGATAGTTTCTCTGGTATTGCAATTAATAGCAGACTTTTGCCTTCATTTTTAGCAATGAATGAATTTGTATCTGTTGAGAAAACATATAAACATGATGGCAATGGACTAATTAAAAATGGTCTTGTAGGTTATTGGTTTGGAATCCCTTGTGTTCTCACAAATAACGGCACATGGGATAGTACAGCATCAGAATGTAAATCTTACATGATTAAAAAGGGTGCATTAGGTTACGTTAAGCAACAGGATGTAACACTTGAAATTGAAAGAGAAGGTAAACTTCTTGCTAATGACATCATTGTCAGTGATTTATATGCAACCAAAGTTATGGATGCAGACGGTATTGTTATCATTCGTAAAACAGTAGCCTAATCAATATTGGGGTAGGGTTGATTAATTTCAGCCTTATCCCTTTTAAAAAGAAAATGTGAGCAGTAGAAAGGAAATCATAATGAGCAGATTAGAAAAATTGAAATCATACATGGAATTATGCGATATTAAATCACAAAGGGAATTAATTGATAACGGTTGTTATCCTAAATCAGCACCATTTTTATGTGGAATACTAAAAGGGGATAAGAACTTATCAGAAGATGAAGAAAAATTAATCTATTCCTGTATTAATGTTGCCAGAGCCAAGAGGTTGATGGATGAACAAAGTAAGAACGACTAAAACAGGTGATAAGAAATATATCAAATTCCTTAGTCAGCATGGGGTTAATCCATTATTTGATAATGGTGTATTTTCATATTATGACAAGGATTCAGTCAAACTATTAAAGATTGCATATAAAGTAATGGGAGAAAATACATAATATCACTTTTGACAATAAGCATTATATGGGTCACTACGTTCCCTTTCCATTCGTTCCACCTTACGGTGTCACTTATGGTGGTTGTTTTATTGTGATAGTCATTATGACACCAATTACATCTCTATATATAATTAAAATATATATAAAGATACATATGGTATCAAAGTGAAATTATGAAAATATAAAGCCCCATGATGAATGCGTCAGCATGAATCAATGGGAAAGGGAAGTTGCTTGCAACGACCCATATACTGCTTAGAGTAAAAAATGACAAATTAATATGAAAAGGAGAATTAGATAATATGAAAAAATATGAGAATAATTTTTATGTGGTAAAGAGAATAAGATTATACACACACCTTAAAGAATTAGGGTTTAAAATAGTACAAGTAAAACCAGACGAAAGGAATCCAAAGTTTTATGTGTGGGTATTTAATTATACAGAGGAATTACAGCTTGCAATAGACAATTTCTATGCAATTGGATATTAATAATGTTATTTTGTAATTATATGAAGGAAGGTAAAATATTATATGAAAATACAAAATGTAAAAGTTGGAAACAAGTTCACAACTATTAGCAAGTTATTTAAAATATTAGGTGAAGTATATAAAAAAGGCAATCAAGGTAAGGCACAAATAAAAGAATTGGAACGTTATCTTTCCTACGAACCTACAGGTAAACTTAATAAGAATACTAAAAAGGTTACAGGCGAAATAATCATAACCGAAATTTATGATATACCACTTGAAAAAGAAGATGGCAGAACAAATAAAGTTGGAGAATACACAGGATTTTTTGATATGTTAATTCCACAATTAGAAAATAACAGATATACAATCTCTGACTTATTCAAGGCAATCTTTGGTTCAACATTTGACGTTGAAAATATTGAATATTGGAATATAACAGATAGTAAAAATGTTGCTGACCTAAAATCAAGAATTAGAGATAAATTCAAATCAAATGCAATATCAAATATTGAGCGAATTGAAAGACACAATGACGATTTCTTATGCTATCAATTTTATCATCTCTGGAATGATGACAATTTCAAAAATGGTAAGGATTTTGAAAAGAACGAGATTGAAGAATTTAGAAAGTTATGTAGTGAAGAATATCAGAGCAAAATGGGGATAGAAAAGATATACAGGAATGACGAAAAGTATAAAGAATATTTCAAAGGAAGATTAGTAGAGAAATTTGAATATGAAAATTATTGCATCATGTTCGAAATCACTAATAATATTGATGAAGATGAAAGAGTTAAAGCTCAATCAAAATTAAGGGGTGCTAGATGCGACCTAAGAAATGCCCTAATGAAATCAGTATCTATATCCATCAATAAATATAACTATCAAATGAAAAATAGAATGAAACAATTAACAGGAAAAGTGTGCTATCCATTCAGAGAAGATATTAAAGTCTTAAAATTAATCAATAAAATAACAGATATTCCAAAATTTGCGAGAACCTATATAGAAATTGATGATAAGGTGTCTGACGAATTGAAGAAATCCGAAGATGAACATATTCTTAAAATAGGATATGAAAAGAAAGAGCGAGAAGAAATCAATGAGCAGAAAGCAGACAGAAGATATGCGAAAAAGCTCAGAGAAGAAAGAAAATCATCTGATAATTATGATGAAAACTATCCATTTTAACAATTAAAACAATAAAAGGAGAAATAACATAATGGCAACGATTGAAATTAGAGTTGATAACCTTGAAAAAAAGGTTGAAAATATTGAACAGAAATTTAATGATACGCTTGACCGTAATACGGATGCATTTGATAGACTTGCAATTGTAATGGATAAAATGCAAGATGCCATCACAAATATGCAAAGTGCCACAATGGAACTTGTCATAAGCACAATGCAATTACAAGGCACAATCAAAGATACCATAGTAACGGTTGATAATATCAATCAAAGATTAAATAGAATAGAACAGAAAGCATCTTAATATCCGTGTCCTTTCTCCTTATCCCCTAGTGTTTAAATGCATTAGGGGATTTTTGATTATACGGATATTAACAACTATAGAAAGGTAAACATTATGAGTATTGGAAGAAAGCAACAGTTAAAACAATCCCATGATAAGCGATTAATGGACTTATACGAAAGTTATTATAAAACAGCTATTGAAGGTGATACACAATCATTAAAATCATTTATAGATGTTGCCAGAGAATTATTTGGAGATGAGAAGGAAGATGAATTATCAGCCATCCTAAAAAACATCAAGGTGGGTGATTAAATGACGCAAGGTGAAAAGGACAAGTTGATTAAGATATTGTCAGACCCAATCTTATGGGGTTCATCCTTTTGTAAGGTAGTTGATAAGAATGGAAAGACCGTTCCTTTTGTAATGAATCCACAGCAAACAGAATTGGTCAATGGATTAAGCAAATATAATATAGTTCTAAAGAGTAGGCAGCTAGGAATCACAACGGTTTCATGCTGTCTTTCTTTGTATTATGCTATCACACAACCAAACAGCCATTGTATGCTAATTAGTTTTAGTATGGATTCAGCTAATTCAATCTTTGATAAGTTGAAATCTATGTATGACAGTATTCCTAATACTATTAAACCAAGAGAATTAGCTAATAATCGGTCATATCTTAAATTTGATAATGGTTCAAAGATTAGTGTTTGCACAATGGGAAGTAAGGAACTTGCAAGAGGGTCAAGTCTTAAATTTGTACATATATCAGAGGTTGCATTTTGCAAGCAAGATAAGGTTGTTAATCAATTATTAGCTATTGAACAGGCATTGTTACCAGATGGAAAGATTGTTCTTGAATCCACAGCAAATGGATTAAATGAATTTTCTAATATGTGGGATAGAGCAGAGCAAGGAGAATCATTATATAAAGGATTTTTCTTTAGTTGGATTGATGACAAGATAATGTTTGCAGAAGAATATAAACAATTTGCAACACGTTATAAGGGTATCTATGGTAAGTCATTAGAACAAAACGAATTAGATCTAATTGAGCAATCCTATTTTGATATGGGTGCCTCATTAGAACAGCTTATGTGGAGAAGGTTGAAAGTTGCAAATTCTACAGAAATGCAATTCAAACAGGAATATCCAGCTAATCCGTTAGAGGCATTTATTACATCTGGAGCTAATATCTTTAATGCTGAAAAGGTGCAACACCTATTTAATGAGCGTAAAACGATTGAGAAGATAACGAGCATATCAGATATACCAATAGAATTAAAATTATATTTGAATAATTATCTTACTGTATGGGAAACGCCACAAAGAGGTGCACGTTATTATTGCGGAATCGACAGCGCAGAAGGAATGGGCGCAGATTATACCGTTATTGATGTATTAAATGAGGATGGTGTAGAAGTGGCTCAGTTCAGAACTAACAAAATTCAAGCCTATGAAATGGCAACTATAACAAATGCTATGGGGCTATGGTATAACAGAGCATTGCTTGTAGTTGAAAAGGCATCTACAGGGGGCGTTATTCTAGATAGATTGAGGAATACATTTCATTATTTCAACATTTTCAAGTCGAAAGATTATGACAAATTTGGGAAGATGAAAAAGAAAATAGGTTGGGTTACATCAGCCAAAAGTAAGCCAATCTTAATTAATGACCTTGTAGAGTGGTTTGAGAATGATGATATATTTGTTCGTTCTACAGCAACCTTAGGAGAAATGAAAACATATATGTTTGATGGTTCTAGTACAAACGCAGAAAGTGGAAAGCATGATGATTGTGTTATCAGTTTGGCGTTAGCAGTACAGGGTATTAAGTCAGGCGTTAATTATCTTTGGATATAGAAAGGACAATAGAATGATTGAACAAAATAATCTTGCCATGATGCAAGTGGCAGAAGTAAATAGAATTAGGAATTATATAAATGGCTCACATGATGTATTAGCAAGGAAGGATTTTACTTTCAATGGGAATACATTTCATACAGCCAAAATTATATTAAAATCAATTAAAAGTGTTATTGACTTCCACGCTAGTTATATCTGTGGGAACGCTGTCAGTATTACAGGAGATAAAGAGGTTTCTAAGTTGGTGCAATCGGTCTATAAGAAGGGATTCTTTGCAAAGTCTGATTATAGTATTGCCAAGAATCTTTATACTTATGGTAACAGTTACGAATATTTATATACTCAGAATGGGGCAATTAAAAGTAAAATCATACCTAATACAGATGCTTATCCAATTTATGAGAATGGCAGATATACAAAGTTCATTGAACGTTATTGTTATAATCCTGTCACTGATTATATGTTAGAACGTGTTTATACAAATGATACAGTCAGCGAATATGAGAATGGGATTATAGTTGCAAGTTATAGGAATACAAGTGGCTTACCTATTCATTATGTAAGTGGTGATATTGACAGGACTAATATATTTGGCGTTGGATTGGTTGCTGATTTGATACCTGTAATGAATGAGATTGAACAGCTATTAAGTAAGATGTCAGACAGTGTTACAAGTTTAAGTCTTAACCCTATGGGAGTCACCTCAGGACAAAGGCTAGATGAATCTGTTGATACAGCAATTACAGGGGCTAATATTAATCTTGATGATGGTGGAACATTTGATTGGGCTACAGCTAATTTAGACTACCAGAGCATTAAGTTAATCTTAGATAGTTTGATTCAGCAGTATTTTATTATTGCTCAAGTTCCATCTGCTTTATTTGGTCAAGGTAATATTGCTAATGTAAGTGAAACGAGTTTATTAATGTTATATAATCAATCAGACAGTTTGGCTAAAAGGGTATCATTTGGCTTATTAGATGGATTCTATAAGAGATTGGAATACATGAGTAGAATGTTAGCTTTAGATGTGACAGGAGTTGAGATTATATTTAATGAGAATAGACCTGTAGATAATAAATCTAAGATGGAAGGCTTGAAATTACAATATGATATGGGAGCGATAAGCAGAGAAAGTATAGTAATGAATAGCCCATATACGGTGAACATTGATAGAGAGATGGAATTATTAGGAAATGATATTAACAATAAAATAGCAAGTGATATTTAATAATTAGAAATAGAATTAACTAGATGGGATTGCATGCAATGTATTTACGCTATCCATTCCACACGATTACCATTCCACTAGGATTCTAATAAGATACCCTACTAATCTACTAGGAATTGGAAAATGCATATTATTTCATTAATCTACAGTTATTTGTAGACATAAAAATAACACTTACACCATTTATTTATCTGATTATGTAATCATTGTTATACGTCATTTGTAGGCTATTAATTGTTAGAGGTAGGGAAAGTATCAACCAATACATTTACAAGGCTCTACAAGCCATCAGATACGCTACAAGCATATGCCAGTGTAAATATAGGGCATACTCTAAAATAACAATTCAAACAGATACATAACGTGTAAATATAAAATCAATATCAGTATTAATTTACAATGTGTAAACAATGTTATAGACTTTATATTTACATTATGATATACTTGCCTTGAAAGGTTAGGTGAGTGTATGAATATTGGATATGTAAGAGTAAGTACAATGGAGCAGAATGAACAAAGGCAGATTGATGGATTGAATAAGTACAATATTGATAAGTGGTTTATTGAGAAGTTATCAGCCAAAGATACCAATAGACCAAAATTGATTGAGATGTTGGAGTTTGCCAGAACAGATGATGTTATCTATATACATGACTTATCCAGATTGGCACGTTCAACGAAGGATTTATTAGATATAGTGGAACAACTTAAATCTAAGGGTGTTCATCTAGTCAGCAACAAAGAGAATATTGATACCAATACAGCTACAGGTAAACTTATGCTTACTATGATTGGTGCTATTGCAGAGTTTGAGCGTGATAATATGCTTGAAAGACAACGTGAAGGAATAGCAATAGCTAAGGAAAAGGGAATGTATAAGGGTCGCAAAGCTGTTGATATTGATGGATTCGATAAACATTATCAAAGGTATATGAATCGTGAAGTAAGTAAGGTACAGTTAGCCAAAGAGTTAGGCATAAGTAGACCAACATTAGATAAACTGATTGATGAGATGGGGAAATAGTGCTGAAATATGTATAATAATGGGGGTATAATGCATAAATATGGGTTAACTCCCTTTTAAAAAAATAGTGCTGTAGCAACCCAAATCTTTTCCCTCAGAACGAATTTGCACCTAGAATTTTCTGACAATTAGCATTATAATGAAAAAGTGATTTTAAAATTTTAAGGGGGATTTAAAAATGCTATATAAATTGCAGATTGATTGTAAAGATAATATTGATAAAATAATTAGTGATTTAGAAGGTGTATTAAATAGTTCATTAATATCGTTGGATAAAGAGAGAAGTTGTAAGTTCGAAATTTCAGAACAACTTAGAGAGACCAATATTCCAACCTTTATAGAAATAATACTAATGATGAATAATAGGGAATTTGAAAGAATGCATTACAGATATGAATGTATAGTAGATAAACAAGTTTTTTATTATTGTGAAAAGGACAATCTCCCCAACTATTTGCACGATAGCTTGAAAGCATTAGCATTTAATCAAAGGATAATATTAAACTAAATATTGACATAACCAAAGCACCTTTTATATAGGGTGCTTTTTCTAAAAGATTTCATAATTATTTCAGACTATCCTGTATATGCTTTCTTAATACCATATTAATATACTGACTGAAATTTCTATCGTCTTTTTCAGCCATTTCTTTGATTTGTTTGATAATATCATCATCAAGAGTTATACTTACTTTAGATTTAAGTGGTTTTTGAGTATCCATAAAAAAATCCTCCTTTATCTTGCTTGGTAGTATTGTATCTCACCAAATGGAGTGATATTATAAAGTAGGATAAAGTAAGATTAAAAACAAAGGGAGGGATTTAGTAATGGCATTAATCAATTGTCCAGAGTGTAATAAAGAGGTATCTGATAAGGCAGAAAATTGTATTCATTGTGGGTTTCCTTTGAATGAGAGACACATTCAAGAAACTTTTAGGGAAAACATCTTTATAGTTACTAATTTAAAAAAAAGTAAGACGAAAAGATTTAACAGATGGTTACTAGAAACTAGTGGAGATAATAATCCTAATCTAACAGAAGGAATTTTTAATAAAGGTGATAAAGTATCTTTGCTAGATAAGGATTCGATGGAAATATATAAATGCAATTTGGATACATATTGTTATTTGAAAATGGGTAATGGATTATTTTCTTTTGGTTTTGATAATATTGACGATTTGATAATTGAAAAGACAGAATCAATTTCAATATCTTTGCCAGTTGGTAAAAATTTTATTCAAAATACAAATCAAAATCTTGCTAAATGTCCTAGATGTGGTTCAACTCAAATACAAGCAGTACCTCGCAAATGGTCACTAATGACAGGCTTATTAACAAATAAGGTTGATAGGGTTTGTTTAAACTGTAAGAATAAATTCTAGGAGGAGGAACTAATTATGGATGTAGACGTTGAAATGAAACAGCTTGAATTGGATTTGGGGATTATTGAAAAAATATATGTAACAAATGAAGAAAAGGAAAGACTCTCAAAACTAACGAAGAAGAAAGAAAAACTTCCAGATGATGTATATTATAACAAACAGAATGATACTTACTTTAGATTATATGATAAATTAGCATCTCAAGAGGAAGTAAATAAACTAATGTTATATAGACAGACAGCTTACCTTAAAACTATTAAAAATAGTGCCGTATTCTTTGTGGTAGTACAATGTATTGCTATCATTGGTGTAATAATACTTTATAATCAATTATTTTAAAATCATAATATATAATACAAGCACCCTTAACCAGAGGGTGCTTTTTTAATATCCCAAAATAGAAAGGACAGACACAAAATGACAAATATAGAACGATTAAAATTAGAGCTATCTAACAAATCATATTTTACAGATAGTGAGTATTCCATCTTCCTAGAAGAAAACGGACTTACTCCATCTGAATCATATACAGGAACTGATAAGTTGGGAATCTTACAAACAGTATTATCCATTTTTGAATCATTGCAGAATAATATTTCTTTATATTGCACGATTGAAACAGAATTTACAACTACATCATCAGCCTATGAAAATATTAAGATTAGGATTGATGAACTTCATAAGCAGATTGCAAAGTTGCCAGAGTATCAGCCAAAGATTAAATCAATCACTTATCTATTTCATAATTAAGGGGTGAGCAGATGGATATATTATTAGATACGTTCAAGGAAACGTTGGAACGTGAGGGCATTAACATTATGATTGGTGAAAATACTTATAAGGTGTTCTTTCGACGTAATGATAAGGGCGAAACGATTGCTCACAGTACGTTATACGCCTTGTGTAGCACGCCAATTAATCAAGGTGAAGTATTTAGCCTAAATGGTTCTAAATACCTTATAACTAAGGAATTAACATCAGAAAATACAGTGTATCGCAAGTTTGAGTGCATCCAATGTAATGCTACAATTAAATGGTTATATGGCAAGAATGACCTAGTTATTTGTGATTGTTATATGGTTGGTATTGCTGATTCCTTAAAATCAAGTTCAAATATAAATATCATTAGTTCAAAAATAGAAATATGGCTGCCACTTAATGCAGATAGCAAAAGAATCATATTGAATGGTCGTTTCTTCTGTGGCTCATATATAACACCTAATAAAGTCACTGATATTAATTATCTGAATGGGTTGTGCTATCTCTATGCAGAACGTGACACCTTATTAAATACAGATGATGAAATTAATGGGATTACTGGCAGATGGACTATAGACGAAAAGCCATCTAATTATAGTGTGGCAATCACTGAATCAGATATTGAGATTGAACAGGATGCAACCACACAATTAACGGTGGTAGTATCAAAGAATGAAGCAGTTATGGAAACACAACCAACAATAAATTGGACTATATCAAATAGCTCTATATGTTCTGTAGATGGTTCAAATATTGTCACAGGCTTAATTGTTGGCTCGACTAAGATTACAGGCTCATACAAAGTAACAGATGATGATACTTG
>CAYWTE010000006.1:0-13078 GCA_964461145.1 uncultured Lactobacillales bacterium
ACCCCAAGCCAAAGACATTTAAAGAAAAAATAGAAGAGCTCATACAAGGTAAAGAGCTTGAAATGATGGTAAGCAAACAAATGCCGTTAAGCTTTTCTAAGATAAAGCATATTTTGAATCAAAATGAAATGCAGCTTCCGTATTTTAGAATCAATCATTGATTTTTGCATATAAATATAATATAAGGCAAAAAACGTAAAATTTAAAAAACAAATTAGGAGAAAGAATATGGAAAGAACATTATCAATATTAAAACCGGACGCCACAAAAAGGAATTTAACCGGCAAAATAAATGCAGTAATTGAAGGAGCATGCTTAAGAATCGTTGCTCAAAAAAGAGTATGGTTAAGCAAAAAACAAGCTGAAAAATTTTATGAAGTACACAAAGAAAGACCTTTTTACAGCTCATTAGTAGAATTTATGACCTCAGGGCCGGTAGTTGTTCAGGTTTTAGAAGGCCAAAACGCAGTAGCAAAGTATAGAGAAGTAATGGGGGCAACTAATCCTGCTAATGCAGAAGAAGGAACAATTAGGAAATTATTTGCCGAATCGATAGAAGCAAATTCTGTTCACGGTTCAGATAGTGCCGAAAATGCAGCTGTAGAAATATCATATTTTTTCAGCGGGGTAGAAATAGTTGGCTAAACTATTGAAAATATTTAAAGAAACAGATATGGGCGGTTCCTCAAGAGCTGCCCTATTGTTATTTTTATTATTAATATTTTCATCATTAAAAGCACAAGCAGCCGAAGATTTATACTTAATAAGTAATATTAAAATAGACACTACCTCAGAAAGCTCAATAAAAGCAAAAGAAGAAGGCACAAATATTGCGGTAAGAGAGGCCTTTAACAAGCTTTTAAGCCGCTTATCAGTTATGTCGGATAGATATAATTTAACAGAAGAAATATCAAAAGTTGACCCGATGAATTTAGTCCAAGAGATAATAATTAATTCAGAAAAAACTTCAACAGTCAGGTATATAGCTGATATAAACATAAAATTCAAGAAAGAAGAAATAGATAAGTTTTTAAGAGAGCACGACGTTTCAATAATCCAAACTACAAGCAAGCCGGTATTAATTGTTCCGACATATAAAGACAGCCCTTATGCTCCTGCAAGATTGTGGGAAGATAACCCTTGGCTTAATTTATGGCAGGAGAATGGCAGTAATAATAAAATAGTCCCGATTTATGTTCCATTAGGGGATATAAATGATATGCAGGAGATAACCTTGCCTGGTATAGCTTCAAATAAATTTGATATGATAGAAAATATAAAAACAAGATATTCAGTTAAAGACGTATTTATTTGTGAGGCAGAAGTTTCTTATGATATAAATAAGATAAAAATTCATTTAAATAAGGTAACTTCAGAATCTTTTGAAGATTTAGACATTAATATAAATATAATGAGAACTCCCAGCGAAGATTTAAACTCAGCATTGAAAAAAGGAATATTAAAGATATCAGAAGAGCTAGAAAACAGCTGGAAACAAAATAAGATAATAGATTTTACAACAGATAAAGAAATTATAGTAATGGTTCCGTTTAAAGATTTGCATCAATGGGGTGAGATTTCGCAGAAAATACAAAATAACAGCCTTATAAAAAATTATCAGTTAGAAGCAATGCGCAAAGATTTAGCCCAAATAAAAATAAGATTTTCAGGCGAGATAAACGATTTATCATCATCGTTAAAATTGCAAGATTTAGTATTAGGTACAGGCAATAATGTTTACATAATAAAAGACAAAGGTTATGTTTCAGGAGATATGATAAATGAGTAAAATATTTTTCTGGCTGGCGATATTAACCGGATTTTTTGTATTAGTTTATTTACTAAAAGGAGTTTTGCTTCCTTTTGCCGCGGGGCTGGTAATAGCATATTTTTTAGACCCGTTGGCAGATTGGTTTGAAAGTAGAGGCTTTTCAAGAGGAATTTCAACAGGGGCGGTAACTTTAATTAGTTTAATGCTTTTTATTATAGCTATTTTAATATTGTTTCCAATAATGAGCAGCCAATTTAGCTATTTTTTAGAGAATATTCCAAAATATATTGAAGCTATAAATTTGAAGATACAACCTTTTATAGAAAGTATAAATTCTAAATTTCCTTATCAGTTAGATAATATAAAAGCAGATATAACCAAACATATCGGGGTTTTATTGAGCAGCTCTGGGGAATTTATAAAAATATTATTAAGCAAAGGATTTGCTTTAATAAACATATTATCATTATTATTTATAACGCCGATAGTAGCTGTATATTTACTCAAAGATTGGGATAGAATAACATTTAAAATCAAAGAATTAGTGCCGGAAAAGCATAAAGAAACAGTAGGGGAGCTTTTTAATAAAATAGACAGCATATTATCCGGCTTTTTAAGGGGGCAAATAAGCGTTTGTATTTTATTAGGCCTTTTTTACGGTCTAGGCTTAACGCTTATAGGCTTAAAAATAGGTTTAGTAATAGGGCTGCTAACGGGGATTATTTCATTTATTCCTTTTTTAGGCGGGATATTAGGTTTTATATTAAGCTTAATTTTAGTTTTTGCTGAATTTGGAGATTTGCTGCACTTATTATTAGTCTGCTTAATTTTTGGTTTAGGGCAAATTTTAGAAGGCTATATTTTAACCCCAAGATTAGTCGGCAAAAGCGTAGGCCTCCATCCTGTATGGATAATTTTTGCATTAATGGCATTTGGAGCTTTATTTGGATTTTTAGGAGTATTAATAGCTGTTCCTGCAGCAGCGGTAATTGGAGTTTTAGTTCGTTTTGGGTTAGATTTATACTTAAGCAGCAAATTTTATAAGAATTGGTAATGAAACAAGAACAAATCACGTTTAATTTCAAGCTCAAAGAAGCTTTAGATTTAGATAACTATGCAGTAAATAACAGCAATAGAGAAGCTTTTGAATATTTAAGTTTATGGCCGAAATGGGGTAGTTTCGGATTAATTTTGTTCGGGGAAAAATCAAGCGGCAAGAGTCATTTATTAAAGATATTTTGTGAGGAAATTGAAGACTGTAATCTTATAAATTCTGAAGAAATAAATATAAATAATGTAGAAGAAATAGTATTTAAAAACAAAGTTATAGTAATAGATAATGCAGATAAAATAAAAGAAGAACAAGCCCTATTTCATATTTATAACTTAGCAAAAGAAGAAGGTAAAAATTTAGTTTTATCAGGGAGTAAAGAGTTAAAATTTTGGGGGCTATGCTTAAAAGATTTAAGCTCAAGGTTAGGGACTTTCCCTTCAATAAAAATAAATCCGCCTGACGAAATTACCTTAAACCAAGTTATGATAAAACTTTTTTCCGACCGCCAAATAAAAGTGGAAGAGGGCGTCTTAAAATATGTTTTACCTCGAATCGAGCGCAGTTATTTTGCAGCAAGAGATTTTGTAGAAAAAGCTGATAAATTATCATTAAAAGAAAAAAAAGCAATAACCTTAAGCATCGCAAAAGCAGCATTAGAAAATTCATCTAATTCTTGACAATAAGTAACAAAGGCATTATTAAGATTGCAGCGTCAATACACCCTTGGAGGATTGGCGGGATAATAACTAATTTTAGGAGAATATAAAATGGCAGAAATCAGAACATTAAAAGTTCATAAAAGAGATGGAGCAGGCAAGGGGGCAGCTCGTGCATCACGTAAGGCAGGGTTAGTGCCTGGCGTGATATATGGCAACAAGCAAGACCCTTTATTAATTTCTATTGAACCGAACGTATTACAAAAAGAGATGAATCATAAAGGCTTTTGGACTCATCAGTATGAATTAGAAGTAGAAGGCAAAAAAGAAAGAGTTTTGTGCCAAGACGTTCAAAGACATTGCGTGAATGATAAGTTTTTACATGTAGACTTTTTAAGAATATCGCCTCGTTCTAAATTACATTTGAGTGTTCCTTTGAAAGTATTAAACGAAGAAATTTGCCCAGGTGTTAAGAAGGGAGGAATATTAAATATTATTATGAGAGAAATAGACATAGTATGTACACCTGCTAACTTACCTGATGAGATAGAAGTAGATTTAGGCAGTTTTGACATAGGTGATTCGCTGAATTTAGAAGAAATTAAATTACCTTCAGGCGTATCATTAAATTATGCAAACACTGATGTTACAGTAGCAACTCTTATTATGCCAAACATCTCGAAAGCAGACGTAGCAGCAGAAGCGGCAGAAACTGAGGCAGCAGCAGCGGCATCAGCAGGTTCTGAGGCGGCAGCAGCTAAAAAGGCATAATTAATGTATATGGTTGTAGGCTTAGGTAATCCGGGCAAGGATTATGCAGGCAACCGTCACAATGTAGGATTTATGGCGGCAGATGAAATATTCTGTCGCTATAATTTTAATAATTGGCAAAAGAAATTTAATGCAGAAAGTTCATTAGGCGAAATAGAAGGGCATAAAACGCTGCTTTTAAAACCACAAACATATATGAATTTATCAGGCAACGCAATAATTGAGGCAGCGCATTTTTATAAAATATTTACTGAAGATATTTATATTATTCACGATGATTTAGACTTAGAATTAGGCAAAATAAAGGCAAAACAAGGCGGTGGCAGCGGCGGTCATAACGGGCTTAAAAGTGCGGATAAGGCGATAGGAAGCAATTACCATCGTATAAGAATAGGTATTGGGCACCCCCAAAATAAAACAGAAGTTACAAATTATGTTTTGCACGATTTCAGCCGTCAGGAAAAAGAAATTATAGACGATGGCATATTTAAAATATCAGCAAATTTACCCGAATATTTATCGAAAGACTCTGCGGCATTTTTAAATAAAATCAATCAAAAATAAAAAGTTTAACTCAAGAAGGTATTTTGATAAAAAAACACTTGTAATATTAATAAAAATGTAGTACTCAAACATCTTCTTTAACAGAGTCGTTTAACTAGAATCGTTTTAGAATATTATTTGGAGAGATTATTATGAAAGAAAATATACACCCGGATTATCACGAAATAACAGTAGTTATGACTGATGGCAGTAAATTTAAAACCAGATCAACATGGGGCAAAGCAGGCGATGTTCTTAAGCTTGATATTGACACGAAATCCCATCCGGTATGGACAGGTAAGCACAGATTAGTTGATACTGGCGGACAGTTAGCAAAATTCAACAAGAAATTCTCAGGATTCGGAGCATAATTCTTTCACAAAAGATTTGCTTGTTTTATTGCGAGCAAAGATAAAAATAAAGGGCGGATTAATAAATAATCTGCCCTATATTTTTGCTTATTTTTTAAGCGATATTAGTAGTAAACCGGAACGACTCTAGGTTCTTTATCAAATATAACTAAAACTCTAGCCCCTGAAGGTAGAGGGTTTTGGTCTCTGACAATAACAGAAGATGTTCTGCCGGAATTAAACCTGATAATATATTCAGTACCTAAATTTTTATCAAATTGTTTACCGACCATACCGCCTGCAACGGCTCCGCCCAAAGCTCCTAGCATATTCATCTGAGTATTTCCGCCTATTGATGAACCTGCAATACCACCTGCTGCTGCGCCGGCTAAAGTACCGACTCCAATATCAGAGCTATCGTATTTAACTAATTTAGAAGAAACAACGACGCCTTCTTCGGTGGGGGAAACCTGTCCTGAAGTTTTAACGGTATCCATACCCAAAGGTGCGCAAGCAGTTGTTAAGAATAAACAAAACACAAAGGTAAAAATTTTTTTCATAATCATACTCCCTCTTTAAAAAATAAAAATTAATTATAATATATTTTCAAAAATAATATTATTCAAGCATATTTTTCAGCGAATATAATAATTCTAAAGCTTCTTTAGGGGCAAGATTATCGGGATTGACATTTTCTAGGGCATTTTTAATTTTAAGGGCATTTTCATCGAGAGGAGGACTTTCGATTAGCTTTTCGAATAAAGGCAGTGCATTATTTATCTTAGTTTTAGGATTATATTTTTCTGTGTTTTCTAGGGTATTTAGAATATTTTTTGCACGATTTATAACGTTTTGCGGCAAGCCTGCAAGTTTTGCAACGTGTATCCCGTATGACCTGTCAGCAGCACCTTTAATTACCTTATACAAAAACACAATTTCATCGTTAAACTCTTTAATAGCAACTGTATTTAATGATAAATTTTCTAAAGATTGTGCAAGTTCTGTAAGTTCGTGATAATGAGTAGCAAACAGTGCACGGCATTTATTAATGTTATGCAGATTTTCAGCAACAGCCCAAGCAATTGAAAGCCCGTCAAAAGTAGCAGTCCCTCGACCGATTTCATCTAAAATGACTAGCGAGCGTTCATCAGCCTGATTAAGGATAGCGGCTGTTTCTATCATTTCCACCATAAAAGTTGAATGTCCTCTAGCCAAATCATCAGAAGCCCCAACCCGTGAAAAAAGTTTATTAACCACGCCTATTTTAGCTTCATCGGCAGGGACAAATGAACCGATTTGAGCAAGAATAGCAATTAGAGCATTTTGCCGCAAAAAAGTGCTCTTACCCGCCATATTAGGGCCTGTAATAATCCACAGACGCTTATTATCAGTGCTTAAATCGCAATCATTACCGATAAAATCTGCATTATTTTCTTTAAAAAGTACAGATTCAACAACGGGGTGGCGGGCATTTTTGATTATAAAATCAAACGAATCATCAACCTTAGGCCTAGTATAATTTTTGTCTTGTGCCAGCAGAGCAAGTGAAGATGCAACATCTAAAAAAGCAGCCGCATCAGCAGTTTTAAGAATATTATCGGCTTCATCAATAATTTTATTACAAAAATCAAAAAACAATTGTATTTCTAATGCTAAAGTTTGAGTATCGGCATTTTTAATTTTATGTTCAAAATCGGAGATTTCTTTAGTTGTAAAACGCATAACGTTAGCAAGAGTTTGGCGATGAATAAAATTCATATCTTTTATAAGCGGCTCGGCATTTTTATCATTAACTTCGATAAAATATCCCAAAAGATTATTAAATTTGATTTTCAAAGATGATACGCCGGTTTGAATAGCATATTTATTTTGAAGTTTTGCGATATTTTCAGCGGAGAAATTTTTAATTTCGCGCATTTCATCAAGCTCGGCATTAAAGCCTGATTTAATAACTCCGCCGTCTTTAATTGAATGGGGCAAATCTTCATTTAAGCCTGCTTGCAATAAATTTACCAGCTCGGAATAATCATTTAAGGCATCTAAAGCGTGTGCGATTAATTCTGGCATTAAAGAAATATCATCATTAAACGCACCTTTAATTAAAGGAATAAGCTCAAGCCCGGTTTTAATTGCCATAACGTCTTTAGGAGAAGGGCGATTAAGGCATATTCGTGACAATGCCCTCTCAATATCAGAAAAAGATTTAAATATACCCCTTATTTTATTAACAAGCTCAGGATTATCTAAAAAATGTTCCACAGCATCGAGTCTTTGATTAATTTTTATAAAATCAGTAAGAGGTGCATTTAAAAACTGCAGAAGCATTCTCCCTCCGGCATTAGTAACGGTATAATCAATAACGCCAAGCAGAGTTTTATTTTCATTTAAAATTAAGGGCTTAGTAATTTCGAGATTATTTCTGGTAGCATTATCAATCTCCATAAAAGCGGCGGATTTAAGTGAAATGGGGGGAATAATTTTAGGGCATAATCCTTTTTGAGTAATTTTGATATAATCAATAAGCACTCCGGCAGCGGTTATTTCTTCTTTTTCAAAAGAACCGAAAGCATCTAAAGAATTAACATTGAAGGCCACTTGAAGTTTTTCATAAGCCAAAGAACTGTTAAAGCAAGATGAAGGCCTAAAAGATAAAGCGGCCTTATAATCACTCAAATATTTTTTAATATTTTCATTTTGCATAATATCTTCTGAGCATAAAATTTCAGAAGGATTAATTCTCGCTAAAACGCTGGGTAAATCATTGATTTTATTTAAAAATTGAGTTTGAAATTGTCCAGTAGAAAGTTCAACCCAAGCAATTCCGATATTATTTCTGATTAAAGCAATAGCGGCCAGATAATTTGCAGATTTAGCATCAAGTAAAGTATCCTCAGTGATAGTTCCTGGGGTAATAAGCCTGATAACATCTCTTTTAACGACTGACTTTGCTCCTCTTTTTTTAGCCTCGGCAGGGTCTTCAGTTTGTTCGCAAACAGCAACTTTATGCCCTTTTTTAATAAGCTTAGCCAAATAACTCTCGTGAGAATGAACGGGGACGCCGCACATCGGGATATCTTCGCCTAAATGCTTCCCTCGTTTAGTAAGGGCGATATTAAGCTCTTTTGCTGCAATTTTTGCATCATCGAAAAACAGCTCATAAAAATCACCCATTCGGTAGAATAAAAGAGCATTTTGATTTTGTTCTTTTATTTTAAGGTATTGCTCCATCATAGGAGTAACTAAGGAAGAATAATTAATTTCTTTTTTTATAATGTTATTAGAAGTAGGCAAAATAATTTTTCTCTTTAAAAATAAATGTTTTCCGATTAATAATTAATTTTTAAAGTGGATTAAAGTAATGTCAAGACAAAAGAAAAAAGATTTAAATAAAAAGCATTTTTTCAGCTACAAAAAGCCGACAGGCAGAACAGCGGATAGAATATTAAAAATAACGCTTCCGACAGCGGTAGTTTTAGTCATAATGGTAATCAACAACAAATTAAGCCCGCTTATGGCATTTTTTTACTTTACCGGCATAGTAATTTTCACAACGGTAATAATGATTCCGTTGATGAAAAGGATATATTCGGTAACGGAATACTTAAAAGAAATGGCTGAATGGGATAAAAAAGGCGAGGAGATATTGCCTAGCCTTAATTTTCCACACGGGGATAAACACGAAGCAGCTGAAATAGTAAGAGCAATAAATGAAGTCAGGAATATTTGGAGTGAGCGTGCTCAGGAATTAGAGGCAAGAACTCTTTCAGACGCAGCGGTTCTAGATGTTTTGCCTGACCCGTTAATAATGCTTGATGAAAATGGCAAAATAAACGGGGCAAATTTATCCGCAAGGAATCTATTAGGAACAAATATTAGAGAGAAGAAAATAGATGAAGTAATAAAGGATGATGAATTTCAAAGGGCAGTGGAAGATGTTTTATCAAAAGAATCTAAAAGCAGAGAAATACAATTTTCATTTGGCTATCCTTTGGTCAAAACTTTAAGGGCAAAGATAGAATATTTACCGTGGCAAAGTAAAGGCGGAGCAGTAGCTTTAGTTTCCTTAACTGATGTAACAAAAATAATGGATTTAGAGCGAATACAAGCAGATTTTGTTGCGAATGCTTCTCACGAATTAAGAACGCCTCTTTCTGTTTTATCAGGGTTTATAGAAACATTACAAAACGCTGCAAAAGATGATGAACAATCAAGGAGCGAATTTCTAAAGATAATGTCAGACCAAGCCGGAAGAATGAGTGAATTGGTAGAAAATTTATTATCTTTATCAAAAATAGAACTAAGCAAAGATGCAGAAGAAGATGTCGGCGAAGTTTCTCTTTTAGAAGTAATTGAAAGAGTAAAAAAACAGCTTATTTATAAAGCACAAAAGAAAGGAATGGAAATAAAAATAGATTACGAGTTAGATTTTCCGATAATATACGGCAACAGTAATCAGCTTTATCACGTTTTTAACAATTTAACGGATAATGCGATAAAATATGGTCAAAAAGACACGCCGATAACAATATCATTAAAATCCAGAGGAGATATGTTGAAAGTTTCTGTTAATAATAAAGGGGAAACGTCAATACCTGAAGGTATGATATCAAGATTAACGGAAAGATTTTTCAGATTATCGGAACATAAAGCACAAGGAATATCAGGAAGCGGATTAGGCTTGGCGATAGTAAAGCACGTTATAGACAATCACGACGGTAAATTAAAGATAACAAGCAATGAAACCGAAGGAACGACTTTCACAGTTTTATTGAAAAAAGATTTTGAAAGAAAGAGAAAAATAAAAGAAGAAGATTTATTAGAAATAATATAAAATTTTTCTTGCAATTATGAAAAGAATGATTAATATGCATTTTAGTTTTTGATGCGGGTGTAGCTCAGGGGCTAGAGCATCTGCTTGCCATGCAGAGGGTCGTGGGTTCGATTCCCATCACCCGCTCCATTAAAAAACCAACCTCCTAATTTTTAGGAGGTTTTTTTATTTATCGATTAATTTCTTTAGAAAAAGTGTTAAAATTATCTTCAAAAACGGCTTGTTTTTCTTGCATCATAACAAATTTTTTCCTAGCTAAAGTAAGAAGAGGCAAGCTTAAATTTTTTATTATGGAAGTTTTTGCAATTTTAACGCAGAAATTAGGGATTCCGGCAGAAGCTTCTAATATTTCTGCATTGGCAAGATTAAACATTTTCTCGATTTTAACTTTTTTATTTTCAAGAGAATCGGGGATTAAAAACTCTATTTCATCGCCTATTTTTATTTTTTCTTTAACTTTCAAAGTTATGAAATTTTTATCATTATCCACAACTTGTCCTGCAAATTTATATTCTCCTGTTGTCATAGTGTGGTCATAATTATGAGCAATATCGGTTAATTTTCCTTCAAAAAAGCCTAAAGTAAAGCCTCTTGATTGAGTTTTATAAAGCTCAGGTAAATATTTTTCAGCATTCCAATCTTTAGGATTTTTTCTCCAATCATCAATAGCACGCCTATAAGCCCTAGCGGCGGTACCTAAATAATATTCGCTTTTATTTCTGCCTTCTATTTTCAAAGAATCGAGCCCGATAGAGAGAATTTTATTCAAACGCGGCATTAAGCATAAATCTTTAGAATTTAGAATATAAGAACCTTTATCGTCTTCAAAAAGCTCGAAAAATTCTCCTTTTCGCATTTCTTCTTCAAGGTAAACTTTATACTTCCATCTGCAGGAATGAGCACATAATCCTTGATTAGCGCCTCTTTGAGCCATAAAGTTAGAAAGCAGACATCTGCCCGAATAACTAACGCACATAGCGCCGTGTACGAACATTTCCAATTTTATATCAGGGCATTTTTCTCGAATTTCTTTAATTTCTAAAAAAGAAGCTTCTCTGCTTAAAACACATAAAGCAGCATCAAGCTCTTTCCAAAAATTAACGGTTAAATAAGAGCAGATATTAGCTTGTGTTGAAATATGCAAATCAAGATGAGGAAACTCTTTTTTAACAGCAAGAAATATCCCTGGGTCAGCAATGATAACTCCGTCAGGATTAGCTTTTTTAATAACATCAAAGTACCCGCCTAATTTCTCAGCATCTTTATTGTGAGAAAATAAATTGAAAACCAAATAGCCTTTTTTGCCGAGATTATTAAGGTATTTAAACCCTTCAATTAATTCTTCAAGGGGAAAATTGACCTTAGTTCTAAGGGAAAGTTCGGGCACTCCGGCATAAACCGCATCAGCTCCATAAAGAGCAGCAGTTTTAAGTTTATTAAAATCTCCGGCAGGGACTAAAAGTTCGTTTTTCATTATTAAATCCTTGAGAAAAAGGGTTATTTATTATACTATCAAGCGCTATGATAAAAAATTTGAAATTATTAAAGAATATAGGCTTTAACAAAACTTTTTGCAACAAAACTTTAGAACTTGAAAACTCTGAAGAAGCTTTTTCTTTAGCAAGAATCACTCAAGAGCAGAAGAATTTTTATCGATTATTTGATGGTAATAAGAGTTTTTGGGGCAAGCTTTCCGGTAAATTTTTCTTGAGCGTCAGTAAAAGGGAAGAATTGCCGACAATTGGTGATTTTGTTGTTTTTGAAAAAGAAGCAAATCAGTCAGAAGGCTTAATTACCTCAATAATCCCTCGTAACAATGCATTTATTCGCAAGTTGTCAGGAAAAAACGTTAAGCTTTTAGAGGAGCAGGTCTTAGCGGCGAATATTGATTATGTTTTTATAGTGATGAGTATGGATAAAGACTTTAATTTAAGCCGTTTAGAGCGTTATTTAGCTTTAACTGTATCTTGCGGTCTTAAAGAGGTTATAATTTTATCAAAAACCGACATAGCATTTGATGAAACTTTGCGATTTAAAGAAGTGCAAAAAATAGCTCCCAAAACGAACATTATTCAAATAAGCAACATAACAAAAGAAGGTATAGATAAAATCTTAGCTTTTTTAAAGAAAGGTCAAACAGCAGCTCTTTTAGGAGCATCGGGTGTTGGTAAATCAAGTTTAATAAATAGCTTATTTGGGCAAGAAATACAAAAAACCGGAGATATAAGGGAAAAAGACGGCAGAGGACGCCACATAACAACGTTTCGCTCTATGTTTTTCTTAAAAAACGGAGGAATAATTATAGATTCGCCGGGGATAAGAGAGGTTTCTTTAATTAGTGAAGAAGGCGAAGTTATAGATAGTTATGAAGATATAAAAGTTTTAGCCAAAGATTGTAAATTTAATAATTGTACGCACACAAATGAGCCCGAATGTGCGGTTATTAATGCAGTTGAACAAGGGAAACTTGATGAAACTCGTTATCTTAAATATTTAAAACTAACATCACAAACGGATAAAATTACAAAAAAGAAAAGCCGGCTAAAAATATTTACAGAATTAAAGCAAAACAAATACGCTCATAAATTCAAAAAAAAGACCCGCAATAAAAGTTATTAAAATTATTGCAAAGGGGCTTGTTGTTGACTTTCCGCTTCTGCTTCTGTCCCTACTGTTGCTCCTGCTTCTGTTCCTGCTTCTGCTCCGTAATATGGGTTATCTTGATAATTCCCCATATTTTGTTGAGAGATAACAGCGCCGCCTCTTTGTCCCTGTTCTTGTTGTTCTTGCCCTTGAGCATCTTTAACACTGCCGGCATCAGGGGCTGGCTTTCTTGTTTGTGCTTTGCGAAGAGCTCCCGCAGCTCTGATAGCATCTTCAGTTATTTCCGGAGGGATATTTTCATATTTTTTCCCTGCTATTTCACGGTATAGCTGTTTTGCTTCCATAATATCAATTTCATTAATTTTTTGTAAAGCTTCTTTTGCATATTCGCTGTTAGGATATTTATCAACAAAGCTTAACAATTCTTCTTTATCCATACTTCCTGATAGAACTTGATGTATTCTTCGCGGGTTACATCCTTGAAGAATACATCAAGTT
>CAYWTE010000006.1:13088-13851 GCA_964461145.1 uncultured Lactobacillales bacterium
AGCTTTTTTATTCATTTCATCATAAACGCTAGGATATTCTTTGCCTAGCATATTATCGAAAGCTTCACTTGGGCGTTCTTCATATAGATTATTTGCTTGGGCAAAAATATTTTTTGAAATAGAGCAAATGAGCAATCCTGACATAATTAATAATTTAATTTTAGAAAACATCATTTATTTTTTCTCCCTAATTTAAGAACTGATGGAGCTAAAGTATGTTTAGTTTTAACTATTTCGGTTAAGTTAACGCCTATCATATCGTTTGAAGTAACCATAACTTCACCTTTAGCAATTAAAGTATTATCAGCAAAGACTTCTATAGGCTCATCAATTAATCTGTCAAGTTCCACAACGGCGCCTCTTCCTAATTTAAGCATTTGATGGACGCGCAAAGTAGCACAACCCAAGACTACTCTAAGGTCAACTTTAATATCTTTTACTGCGATTTCTTCTATACTTTCATTCATATTAATAATGTTATGTAAATAATAATAAATTTTCAAGCATCATAAAAGAATTATACCTCTATTTTTAATGCAGCCGATATAAGTTTTTTAGTATATTCTAGTTTAGGATTATTAAATATTTGTTTATTTTTTCCGATTTCTATAATTTGCCCGTTTTGTATTACCATAATATTATCAGATATTTCCCTTATTGCTCTAAGATCGTGAGAAATAAATATATAGCTGACATTAAGGGTTTTCTGAAGATTTTTTAGCAATTCGATAATTTGTTTTTGCACGGTAACATCAAGGCTTGA
>CAYWTE010000007.1:0-12091 GCA_964461145.1 uncultured Lactobacillales bacterium
TGCCCCGTATTTTCGCATAATCATTTTTTGCTGAATGATTGATAATATATTTGACCACGACCAATAAATAACTAAGCCTGCAGCAAAGCCTCCCATTGTAAAAGTAAATATAATCGGGAGCATCAGCATTATTTTTTCTTGTGTTTTATCTGCAGGAGCAGGATTTAATTTTTGCTGAATAAACATTGTTAACCCCATTATCAGCGGCCATATTCCAATGTTAATTACATTTGGCACGTCCCAAGGGAACAATCCGAATAAAGTTAGAATAGAGCAAGGATCAGGAGCGGATAAATCTTTTATCCAGCCATAAAAAGGAGCCTGACGCATCTCTATGGAAATGTATAAAACTTTATAAAGCGAGAAAAATACAGGAATTTGCAATAACATCGGCAAGCACCCTGCAGCAGGATTTACTTTTTCTTTGCGATATAATTCCATTACGGCTTGGTTGAGTTTTACTCTATCTTCGGCAAATTTTTCTTGCAGCATTTTCATCTTCGGTTGCAAAAGCTTCATTTTGCTCATATTAGCATAAGACTTATTGGCAAGAGGAAATAAAAGTGCCCTAACCATAAAAGCTAAAGCTAAAATAGCTAAGCCCATATTGCCTAAAAGTCCGTGTAAATAATCTAAAATATATGTTAAAGGTTTAGTTAAAAAATAATACCAGCCAAAATCAATCGCCTTATCAAACATTCTGATATTATATTGTTTTGCATATTTATCTAAAAGCTCAATTTTTTTAGCACCGGCAAAAAATCTGGTAGTAACTGATATTTCTTTGCCTTGAGGAAGTTCTATTGAAGGTGAAATGTAATCTGCCTGAAAGCGATCTTGTTCACCTATTTTATTGTAAACAAAGCTGCCTAATATTTTATTTTCTTTTGACGGCTCAAAAACTAAAGCTGTAAGCCAATATTTATCGGTTATACCTATCCAGCCGTCTAAAGTTTCAAAACTCTCTTTTTCCCCTGCTTTTTTTTCTAAATCAGAGTTACTTATTTCTTTTAAGGTTTCCCCTAAAACTCCGATGGGACCTTCGTGAGAAATATAAAAATTAGTTTTAGGCTTTCCGGCTTTTGATATAAGACCAAACGGCATTAATAATAATTTATCTTTGCCGTAATTTTTAATATTTTCCGTAATAGAAAACATATAATTTTCATCTAAAGAAATTGTGCGGCTGAACTTTAACCCTTCGCCATTATCCCACTCTAAAGTTATCGGCATTGCCGGAGTTAATGTTTTTGGAGAATCTTTGCTTATTTGCCAAAGAGTATTGCTACTCGGAAGTTTTATTTTTGCTTCTTTTTGCGCAGCTTTCCAACCAAGATTAGCAAAATAAGCGTTTTGCGTATTAGAAGGAGATAAAAGCTCAACGTTGGAGCTTGTTGCATCTAAACTTTGCTTGTAGTTTGATAAAATAAGATCATCAAATCTTGCCCCTAGCAGTCTTATTGAGCCTTCTAAATTGCTGCTTTGAATTTTTATTCTAGGCTCTGAAGATAAAGCGTCTTGTCTTGATAAAAGCTTAAAGCTTTCTGTTTTAGAAACAGTTTCTTCTTTACTTGGAGGGACAATCTTATCATTATTTTCATTATCTGCAGTTTTATTTAATGTCGGCTGCTCGATATTTTTTGTAGGGGGAGGAGCGATATACTTATTAACAAAACTAATCGCTATAAAAGATAAAACAACAGCTAAAATTAAATTCTTCATATCTAAATTATCATTATTCATTAAAAAAATCCTCTAAAATTTTTCGAATCAAAAAAACATTAAACTTATTATACATAGGTTATGCACAAAAGTTTGCTTTCTTTCAAGTTTTATTTTATTATAGCCAGATGCAAAATTTTGAATCTAATAATTTATCTGTTCTGCCTCATATAAGCCACGCTTTCTTTAATAGAAACGGCGGAGTTTCTTCAGGCGTTTATGAAAGCCTCAATTGTTCTGTTAACAGCAAAGATGATATAAAAAATGTTCACCGTAATTTAGAAATAATTAAAGATTATTTTGATGCAAAAAATATTCTTACTCTTAATCAAGTTCACGGCAGCGATTCTATTTGGATTGATGATGATAAATTTTGGGATTTGTTAGCGGCTCCAAAAGCTGATGCGATAATTTGCAATAAACCTAATATCGTTATCGGGATTAATACGGCAGATTGTGTGCCGGTGTTAATTGCTCATAAAGCAAAACCTCTTATTGCTGCAATACATGCAGGCTGGAAGAGTGCTCTTGCTGATATTATTGCAAAAACGGTTAAAAATATGAATGTTCCTTCTTGTGAACTGGTTGCGGCTATCGGCCCTGCTATTGCAGCAGAATCTTATGAAGTTGGCGAAGATGTTAAAAAACAGTTCGGAAAAGATGAATTTTTTTATCCCACTAAAATTGAAAATAAATTTTTATTTGATTTGCCGGCGTTTGTTATGATGAAAATTCAGCAGGCGGGGATTAATAATACTCAGCATCTTAATATAAATACTTTTACTAATGACAAATTCTTTAGTGCTAGAAGAGCAAAAAAAGAAGGATTGCATGATTTTGGAAGGCAGCTTTCTGCTATCGTTATTAAATCTGCTTGATTAAGTCTAATCTTAATGCTTTATTTTTTCAAAAAAATATTTTAAGGTAAAAAAAATATCTTTAGGAGTTTTATAAAAAAATGGCTAAACCAAAAATTTCTTTTTATAACGGTGATTTACCGGATAACATTATTTCTTCTTTTAAAGAAATAGCTGTCGATACCGAAACTATGGGGCTTAATGTCAATCGGGACAGGCTTTGTTTAATTCAAATATCTAGCGGTAATAATGATGCTTATATCGTTAAATTTGATGAAAAGTACAACTGCCCTAATATTAAAAAAATTCTAAATGATGAAAAAATATTGAAGATTTTTCATTTTGCCAGATTTGATGTTGCGATGATTATTAAAAATTTAAAAGTCGAAGTTAATAATATTTACTGCACAAAAATAGCTTCTAAATTATGCAGAACTAATACTGATAAACACGGCCTTAAAGAATTGTGCAAAACGCTTTTAGGAGTTGAGCTGATAAAAGAACAACAAACTTCTGATTGGGGTGCAGATAATTTTTCCAATGAACAAATGATTTATGCGGCTAATGATGTTTTATATCTGCATCAACTTAAAAAAATTCTAGACGGCCTTCTTGTGCGTGAAGGAAGAAAAGATTTGGCTGATAATTGTTTTTCTTTTTTAAATAATTTAGCAAAGCTTGATATTCTTCAGTTCGAAGATATTTTTGCTCACTCTTAAAATTTTAAAAAAATAAAATTAAAGGCATAAATTAATGAATCAAAACAAAGATATACAAATAGCAAAAAAAGTCTTGGAAGATGAAATAAAAGGCCTTAATGCTTTAAAAAATGAAATTAACGGCGATTTTACAAAAGCTTTGGAAATGATAAGCAATCTTAAAGGCAGGGTGATTCTTTCCGGAATGGGGAAAAGTGGGCATATTGCTAATAAAATTGCAGCAACCTTTGCTTCTACCGGAACTCCGGCTTTTTTCGTTCATCCTTCAGAGGCTAGTCACGGTGATTTAGGAATGATCACGGAAAATGATGCAGTTATCGTAATTTCTAACTCTGGAGAAAGCGTTGAACTCAAAGATATTGTTGCGTACACAAAAAGATTTAATATTCCGACCATTGCTATCGTGAGCAATCCTAAAAGCACTTTAGCAAAAGCGAGTGATATTGTTCTCCTGCTTCCAAAAGTGCCCGAAGCCTGCCCGCTCGGTATGGCTCCGACCACTTCTACCACTATGACTTTGGCTTTAGGCGATTGTTTGGCCGTTTGTCTTTTACAAAGGAAAGGCTTTACTCTTGATGATTTTAAATTGAGGCACCCTGGGGGAAAACTCGGAGCTAAACTCTTAAAGGCTGAGAATTTAATGCATTCTGGCGATAAAATTCCGCTCGCCTCTGAAAAAGAACAAATGAAAGATGTTTTAATTACTATGTCTGCTAAAGGATTCGGCTGTGTTTGCGTTGTTGATGATAATAAAAAAATGCAAGGAATTATTACTGATGGGGATTTAAGAAGGACTATGTGTAATGATTTTCTTTTATTAAAAGCTTGGCAAATTATGACTAAAAATCCTGTTACTATCTCCCCTGATACTTTAGCCGTGGAAGCTTTAAGAATTATGAACGAGAAAAAAATTACAGCGCTTTTTGTTGTTGAAAATAAAGTTCCTTTGGGTATTTTGCATATGCACGATTGTTTGAGAGCCGGAGTGGCATAATTTATGAAATCTGATCTTGTTGTTAAATCAAAGCTGAGCAGTCGCAAATTAATGCATATTTTTGCTCAGCATAAAAAAAGAATGCAGGAAAAAACTGAACGCAGAAGTATTAAGCTTACAAAATTAATCTTATTTTGCTCAGCAGCTCTTCTTGTTGCATTAGTAATGCTTATTCCTAATTTACAAAAAACCAACTCTGATTTTACCTCAAGCTTTCTTAATAATATACCTAAAGATGTCGAAAAATTAGAAATTATTAATCCTAAAATATTCGGTGTTGATAAAAAAAATCAGCCTTTTTCTATTTCTTGCTTATCGGCTAAAGAAACTGAACCTAAAAGCCGAATAGTTCGCCTCGAAAGCCCTAAAGCTGATATCTTATTTAATGATGATTCTTTTATCACGGTTACTGCAAATTCAGGCTTATTTTATCAAAAAACTAACACTTTAGTTTTAGAAGGGCAAACCGATTTATATCACGATAACGGCTATCAAGCTCAAGCAAATGAGGTTAATATAGATTTGAAAAACGGCATAATGTCTTCTAAAAAAGGCATTGAAGCTAATGGTCCGGCAGGGAAAATTATCGCCGGAGGATTCGAATTTTATAAAATGGAAGATAAATATATTTTTTTTGATAAACCTAAAATTATATTCTATCCTAATACTAAAAATAATTTGATGAAAAAATAGGAGCTTTTAAAAATGATTAAATATATTTTTTCTTATGTGATTTTATCTCTTTTTTCTTCTCCGCTTATGGCGGCGGGGCTGGATTTAACTTCTTCAAAAGATAAAACTCCAATTGAAATTAGTGCGGAAAATTCTATTGAATGGGACAGAAAAAATCAAACTGTTACTGCAATCCAAAAAGCTTTTGCGTCGAAAGGAAATGTTTCGATTTCCGCTGATAAAATTACGGCTAAATATAATGAAAAAGATAGTAAAAGTCCGCAAATATATTTTATTGACGCAGATGGAAACGTTGAAATTAAAGCTCCTAAAGAAAAAGCTTTCGGGCAAAAAGTTTTGTATTTTGTAACTGAAGGGAAAATGGCTCTTTTAGGAAATCCGGCCTCTATTGTAACTCAAACAGAAAAAATTACCGCTGACGATAAAATTGAATATTATCAAAACGAATTAAAAGCTGTTTTTTATAAAAATGTCACCATTACAAAAGATGATAAAAAAATCAGCACCGAAAAATTGACCGCCTTTTTTAAAGAAACTCCAAACGGTTCTTTAGAGCTTAAAAAAGTTTATCTTGATGAAGGAATTATAATAGAAACTCCCTCAGAAACACTCATCGGGTCAAAAGGCGAATATGATGCAGTTTCGCAAATTGCAAAAGTGTTCGGAAACGTTGAAATTCATCAAGGTGAAAACATCTTAAAAGGTGACTACGCAGAATCTAACTTAAAAACCGGAATATCAAAACTAAAAGCTTCCGAAAGCGGCAGGGTTAAAGGTTCAATAATGCCTGACAAAATTTAAATCTTAAATTTTTCGCCTAAATATACTTTTCTAACGCCTTCGTGAGCCACAATGTCAAATGGCTTGCCCTCCATTAAGACTTTGCCGTCGTGAATGATATATGCTCTATCAATAATTTCTAATGCTTCTCTTACGTTATGGTCAGTAATAAGGACGCCTAACCCTCTGTCTTTTAAATGTGCAACCAAGTCCCTAATTTCAGCAACAGCAATAGGGTCAATGCCGGCGAGCGGTTCATCAAGCATAATAAATTTAGGGTGTGAAGCTAAAGCTCTAGCGATTTCAACTCTGCGGCGTTCACCTCCGGACAAAGCTAAAGCCGGCGCTCTCCTTAAGTGTGATATAGAAAATTCTGCAAGTAATTTTTCAAGCTCAATTTCTCTTTTTTCTTGATTAGGCTGAATAAATTCTAAAACAGCCATAATATTATCTTCAACTGAAAGAGAACGAAAAATAGAAGCTTCTTGCGGTAAATAACCGATACCCATTCTTGCCCTTTGATACATAGGAAAGGATGTGATGTTTTTATCATCAAGCTTTATTTCGCCGTAATCAGGAGATATCATTCCGGTAATGCAGTAAAAACAAGTAGTTTTACCAGCACCGTTAGGCCCGAGCAAGCCTACGGCTTCCCCTCTTTTAACTTCAAGAGAAATATCCCTTAAGACCGGACGTTTTTGGAACCTTTTGCCTAAATTTTTAATTTTCAAACTGCCTGAAAAATTTGCAGGTTTTAATTCGTTCTTAACATCGGCAATATTAACTATGTTGTTTGTATTATTTATCATTTAAATCACTCTACACCATATTATAGTGTGCAGTCAATATAGTTATTAATTTATTAACTTTCAAATAAAAATTAAATTAATTTAAATCCGCTTATTCTTCTTTATCTTCTTCTGCTAGACGTTTTAACTCAACATAATTGGTTTTGCCGTTACCCATAACCGGAACTTCTGAAATGTATTTTACTTTCTTTGGAATCGCTAACTCTGAAATTCCTTTTGACTTAGTGTATTCTACTATTTGTTCTTTTTTTGCACTTTTTCTGTCGGTATAAACGATTATTATCTCACCTTTCTTTTCATCAGCAATAGAAATTGCTGCGTGATTGTTATCTGGCCATAATGCATTTAAATATTGCTCAACTGCACTTAAAGAAACCATTTCTCCGCCAATTTTTGCAAATCTTTTTGCTCGGCCTAAAATAAAGACAAAGCCGTCTTCATCAACATTTACTATATCTCCGGTATCATACCATTCACCAAAAGGCTGAATTACTCCCGGCTTTTCAGGCTTTAAGTATCCTTTCATTAAGTTGCTGCCTTTTATGAGAAGTTTGCCGCCGACATCAATACCTTCAACTTTTTCTAATTTATATTCCATTCCCGGAATAAATCTTCCTATCGAACCGGATTTATTGCGCATTAAAGTATTAATCGTAACAATCGGGGAGGCTTCCGTTGTTCCGTATCCTTCTAATATTCTAAGTCCAAATTTTTCCATCCATTTTTGACGGGTCGAGTCTTTAATTTTTTCAGCTCCGGCAATGACTAATCTTATATTATAAAAATCATAAGGGTGGGCATAATTAGCATATCCTGATAAAAATGTATCCGTCCCTAAAATAACCGTAGCATTTGTTTCATAAGCAAATTCAGGAACAATCCGATAATGTAGCGGGGAAGGGTATAATATTATTTTGCAGCCCCAGCTTATCGGCAATAAAAGACCAGCGTTTAAACCAAAAGAGTGGAATAAAGGTAATGCTGAAAAGAAAACGTCTTGTGAGCTTAAATCAAATAGCGAAATTACTTGATTTTGGTTGGCTATCAAATTTTTATGTGATAAAACCACGCCTTTTGGAACGCCTTCAGAACCTGAAGTAAAAAGAACCACAGCATCATCTTCCGAAGTTGCACCTTTATTCATTAAATGATGCGATAATTTTGGCGATAGCGACATCAAAAAGCCTTTTACCTTTGTAAATACAGATATTGTTTTCGCAAAGTCTTCAAGATAAATTATTTCTATTTTTCCGTCTTTTTCTAAAGCAGAAACTTCTTTTTCTAGTTCCGCCCGCTCAATAAACTGTCTGGAAGTCAATATTTTTTTAACTTTAGCAACTTTGCAAGAATTTATAATATTTGCACGGCCTGAAGAAAAATTTATCATTGCAGGAATGCGCCCAATAGCTTGTAATCCATAAAAAATAACTACTGTAGCTATGGCATTAGGCATCATAACTCCTACATATTCGCCTTTTTTGGTTATCGAAGATAAAGCTGAACCTACCACCATACTTTTTGTTATAAGAGTTCCATAACTTATTGGCTTACGGTTAGTGTCACTTAAAATTTTATGCCCCTTGCCGTTAACGTGGGCAGCATCAATTAAGGCATCAAATAAACTACGGTCAAAATTGCTGCTTTCATAAAGCATATTAGTCATTAAATCGTGGAATTTTGCACTTGCAATTTCCCTTCTATCTCTGCCTTTTACCTTTTCAGGAACGTGAAAGCTCCTCGACTCTAAAACAGTTATGGTTATTTTAGGTAAAATTTTCCTTCTTATCTTGCCTTTTAGGTAAGAAAATATCGAATATTGTGCCCCGTCGATTCTTATCGGTAATATTTTTGCATCAGCTTTATCTGCTATCAATCCCGGCCACTCTGAAACTTTCATTAAGCCGCCTGTTGTTGAAATTCTACCTTCAGGGAAAATAACAATTTTTCTGCCGGCTCTTACTCTGTCTATTAACCCCTTTAGGCTTAAAGGCTTTGACGGGTCTATTACATAAGTTCGGGCAAAGGATAAAAACGGCTTTACAAACCATAGTTGTGAAATATAGCTCTCTATTGCAAAAATAAGGCGTCCGGGAATATATGTCGCTATTAAGGCGGCATCAATAAATGAAGTATGATTTGATACTATAACTACCTTACTGCCTGCTTTTTTGACATTTTCTATATTCTTTACTTCAACATTGAACAATAAATTAAAGAAAAATCTGGTCAAAGAGTTAATGAGTTCCGTCGGCAATAAATTACAAACGTAAATGCCAAAAAGAAGATTTGATATTCCAAGTAAAATAAAAACGTGAATAACCGAAAATCCAAGCAAAAACATAAAATATGTGCCGATAACTGAAATAACCATAAAACAAGAATTAATTAAATTATTAACCGCAATAGCTTTGTATCTGAAATTTTCTGCAGCTCTTGTTTGTAGAATCGAATAAAGCGGAATGATATAAATCCCTGACATAAAAGCTGTTAAGAATAAATCTATACATAATCTAATTCCTAAAAAGCTGCTTAATAAATCTTTAATTTCATAAATATTATGAGAATTATTAACTAAGCTTGCCGCCCAACATAAATCTAAGGTAAAAACTGCCATTCCTAATGCCGCTAACGGAACGTAAGTTGCATCTATCAATCCTTTTGTGATGCGGTTGCAAAGAAGGCAGCCGGTTACTATTCCAACTAGAAATAAGCTTGATAAGAAAATTAAAATCGAAAAATTAGGCGTTATTATATCATTGATAAAGTTTTGCATTTGACTTATAAAAGTAAAAGAAGTCAACCAAAACCAAGAAATTCCTATCGATGGGCGAATAACATTCCTATGTCCTTTCATATCTTTTAATAAATTAAGCGTTTCTGTTAATAAATTACTGCTTATTATTAAATCAGGATTAAAACTTTTAAGCTTCGGGAGCTTAAATGATGCGTAAATTCCTATAATACCGGATACAAGGCAAACTAAACTAAAAGTATAAAGCCAGCCGGGGAGGCTCATTGAGGTGCCTAATGCCACTAAAACTCCAATAAAAATGCCGGTGAAATTCCCTGCAAATAAAAAGCCGTTACCTGCTACTATCTTCTTGTTTTCTAATAATTCCGGCGTTATTCCGTATTTTATCGGGTTAAAAAAAGCAGCTTTAGCTCCCATAAAAAATAAGCAGCCTATTAATAAGGTTAAACTATTTAAATAAAAGCCTACAAAGCTTATTATCATTACAAAAAATTCAAATATTTTTACGAATTTTATTAGTTCAGATTTATCGTGCTTGTCTGCTAATGCTCCAGCTAAGGCCGAAAATAAAAAATACGGCAGAATAAATATTCCCGATATTAATAAAATTAAAAGATTGATGTCATTAATATATGTCGAAGAAATGCTGTATATCATTAATGAAATTAAGGTGTTTTTAAATATACTATTATTGAATGCTTCCGAGCTTTCTGATAAAAAAAATGCAGTAAACGAATTACTCCCTAATAAGCTAAATCGATTCGTTTCAGTTTTCATACTCCACCTTCCTTGAAAAGCATCAATAATTTATCCCCATAACCTATTATCGTTAAAGCAATTATCAACGTTAATATGATAGCAATTAAAAGGTATCCTTTTATTGACGGCTTATTTGACATATATCCTCTTTTTATGTAAAATATATTGTTTACTTTTGTTACAATTTTTTGTATTTTAATGGCAATGACAACAATTTTGCAAGAATAAAAAAAAGAATAATGAGTAAAGTTTATAATATTTTTGATTTTGATGAGCCTCCTTTTAAGATTTTTCCGCCGATTAATCCTGATGAGCTTGCTGTTGCCTTAGATGCCAATATGGATATTTTTGAAACTTGGGATAACCCTAATAAGGGCAAGGACTTTGCTTTCGCTATTAATAAAATGCTTTTAAATGCTAAAGATGACGATAAATATGCTATTGCTGCTATTAATATTGCTGCAGCACTTGATGCTGAACGTCAGGAAAATTCAGATACAAATGAAAATGAATACCATAATTTTGACCATACTTTTGAGGTGATGCTATCTTCTTTTTGTATGGCAAATATTAATAATTATATCGATTGTCAAGGGGCTATTAAACTTTTTTATGAAGATATAAAGATTATTATAATCGCAGCACTTATGCACGACTTTAAACATACAGGACAAGGCAATAACGGCCAGCTTTGTAAAATGGAGCTCGAGTCCTTTAATATGGCTGAGAAATATTTAATAGATGCAGGTATCAATGCTGAAAAAAGAAAGGTTATAAAAGCTATGGTGCTTTCTACTGATTTGGCTTTAACCGGATATGTAGATGATATTTATAAACACCTGTTTTTAAATAAACAAAAACCAAAAGCAGATGAAAAAATGGCTAATTTTGCAGATTATTTTAATGATCCTAAAACCGTATATTTATCATTAATTCTTTGTGATGCTGACTTATTATCATCCGCAGGCCTTTCTTATTCTAAAATGATTTCGCAAACTAAAAAAATTATGGAGGAAATGAAAAAAAGCGGCATTTCCCCTGATGATGATCCTACCGTTGTGTTTAATTCTTTTTCTACTAATTGCTTCCCTAAAGGATTCCGCTCCGTTCCAGGTAAAATTTTTAACAGCAATTATTATCAAATTTTAGAGAAAATGAAATCTTGTAAATGAAAAATAGCTCTATAATTCAAACAGTTATAGAAATTTTATCGGAAACTTTTAATAACCGGCAAGTTTCTGCAGATAAAATTATTAAAAAAAATCTCTTAAAAAGAAAATATATCGGCTCAAAAGACAGGCGAAATATTACAGATTTAATTTGGGGAGTGTACCGTAATTTTGAAAAAATTGATTATACCTTAAAGGGGAAAGCTTTTGAAAATCCAAGAGCGGCCGTTATTATTCTTTTAATGCTGCAAAATAAAAATCCGCAAGAGCTATTTAATGGCGAAAAATATGCTCCGATATGTATGAAGGATGAGGAAAAAAAACTCCAATTACCAAAAGATTTTCCTGATTTTGTGCAAGCTGAATGTCCGGAATTTTTATTTAATTTAATAGATAAAAAAGAGTTAGAAGCCTTGAAATCTAATGCCCCCGTTGATATTAGAGCTAGAATTGATAAGAAAAAGCTCTTAAAACTTCTTGAAAAAGAAGGGATAAAGGCTGAAGAAATGTCTATAAATCCTTATTCAATAAGAATAAAAAATAGAGCGGATTTGAATAAATTTAAAGGATTGTTTGAAATTCAAGATGCCGGTTCAGTAGCCTTGGTTATGCAGATGCTAATTAACAAAAATAGCAAAGTTTGCGATTATTGCGCAGGAACAATGGGAAAAACAATGATGATTGCCGATGTATTTTCGCCTCAAGAATTAATTGCTTGTGATATCGATGTTAAACGTCTTAATAAAGGCCTTAAAAGATTAAAGGAAAATAATATAAATAATGTGAAAATACAGAAAATTAATGCTGAATTCTTTCGTCAAAATGAAAATCATTTTG
>CAYWTE010000007.1:12101-13480 GCA_964461145.1 uncultured Lactobacillales bacterium
GGTAATTATTGATGTTCCTTGCTCAGGAAGCGGCGTTTGGCGCAGAAGTCCTGATAACAAAAGAAGGATAAATTTAATAAAAATACAGGAAATTTTAAATGAACAAGCAAATATTCTTGAAAAAGCATCAAAATTAGTTTCAAAAGGCGGCACTCTTTTTTATAGTACGTGTTCTTTGATAAATAAAGAAAATGAAATGCAAATTGAAAATTTTCTAAAAAATAATAAAAATTTTTATCTTGAAAAAGAAATTTATTTTTCGCCGCTTAAAACCAATACAGACGGCTTTTTTGGGGCAATTTTAACTAAATATTAATAAAAGTTGTAAAATAATTCTTGACACCATTAAAAATATAATGATACAACTATAATTAGATTGAACCGTTGGCAAATTTATGATTTGCTAAAAGGCACTAGGTTTAATCTTTAGGTGTATTAAACACCTGTTAACACCCCTTTTAGAGCCATATTCGCGTCATATGGCTCTATTTTTTTAAAGAGGCAAAATTATTCGGCTGGGGTTGTTTCTTCTGAAGGCTTAGTGATTTGATTGGTTGAACATCTTATGGATATTAAAGTGTAATTATTTTCTTCTAAATGTTCTTTGTTTAAATCCGGATTATATATATTTTCATCTTTAAATAATACTCGGCAATTTTGTGTTGTCATATTATAAAGTTTCATATTGCTGAAACTTCTGAAAGAAACTGATTGTAAAATCCCAGGGTTTTCATAGTTTGAGGATAAATAATCTGAAGCAAAATTGATAAATTTATGCATATTATTTACTGAAGTTTTTATGTTAAAATTATTATCTATGCCGCAAGTATTATTATAAAAAGCCCATTCTTCGCATTCTGAACCGTCCAAAAAAATACACATTGCTTTTTGATTGCCGGCGTCGTCGCTGATTATTCTAATTGTACCGCCGTTATCAATGCAATATTTACTCGCAGGGTTAGACATAGCTTTTGTTTGAGAAGAAATGATAATAAATGTTAATAAAAAGCTTGATATTTTATGAAATTTTATCATTTTGGCCCTTCATTCTTAATATTCCGAGGCATCTATAGGAGCTTCATCTTCATCTCCCATTACGGCTTCTTCATTTGAAATAGTGCAGTCTCCATTAAAAAATTCATTAATTTCACATTCACTTCCGTTTGGGAAACTGCAAAAAGTTACAGAAAAGCCTCTTTCATCGCCTTTTTCTTTTGGATAGCCGCCGTTATCAATGCAATATTCTAAAGCAGGGTTAGCATTGCTATCTTCCGATTGAGCATTAGCTAAGTCAAGCAATAAAAAATCTGAAAAAACAAAAATAGCAAAAATAATTAAGCTGTTTTTAATGATTTTCATTTAACGTAATCTCCTTATTA
>CAYWTE010000008.1:0-13093 GCA_964461145.1 uncultured Lactobacillales bacterium
TAACGGCAAATTCAACTAAATTACGGGAAGAACTTTCAGCATTAGCTCCTAAATCTAATACTGTGCTGTAGCCTTTTAAATTAGGAATTATCGTGGTAATTGCAGGGCGGTGAATCCCCGGTATCGTTCTTAATGATATGGTTGCCATTGCCATTAAAGCTCCGGTGTTGCCTGCTGAGATAACTCCGTCTGCAATGCCGCTCTTTACTGAATCTATGGCTTGCCACATCGATGATTTTCGGCATTTCCTTACAGCATCTGAAGGTTTCATATCTGAAGGGACAACGTCTTCGGCGTGAACAATTTCAACATTTTTTGCTAAATTTGAGTATTTATCTACTTTTGATTTTAAAATACCGTAATCTCCGAACAACAAAAATTTTACGTTGTCGGTGTTCTTTTTAAGCGCTCGGCTTAATCCTTCTATTACGACATCGGGGGCTTCGTCGCCCCCAAATCCGTCTACAGCTACTGTGTATTTATCTTTCACAAAAAGCTCCTAAAAAATTGAAATATTAGGATTCGCTCTTACCGGTTACTACTTCTTTGCCATCGTAATATCCGCATTCAGAACAAATATGATGCGGTCTTTTTAATTCTCCACAATTCGGACATTCCATATGGGCATTTTTGCCTAAGGAATCGTGTGAACGACGATTGCCACGACGAGATACTGATGTCTTTTTCTTTGGTACTGCCATTTAATTTGCCTCAAAATATATTAAATTTAAAAAATTACTTCTCAAAAAATTTGAGGAGTTACATTTAACTAATTTTTATTTAAATAGCAACCTTTTTATTTAAATAAAAGTGATTTATTTGTTACAGAATTCAATTTTTACTTCAATTCGTTTCGTTTTAATGCTGTAAACGGATTATTATCTTCATCAACTTCTTCTATTTCATATTCAAATTTTGCCCCTTCTTTTGAAGGGTATAGCTCTAAGTTAAGTCCTAATTGTTCAGCGCAAACTTCCCCTAAATCTATAAAATTACTATCTAAAAATTCATAGTCTACTTCATCAAATGAGATATCTTCTTCCTTTTCTAAAGAGGCTTTAGATTTTTTTGCCAGATCATAAATAATCTTAAAATCATCTCTGATTTCTGAGCAAAATTCTTCTAATGTTATTACGCATTGATAAATTACTTCAGCCCTTAACATTCCTTCTAAAACTATAGAATCTTTACTGTTTTTCTTTATTTTTATTTTTGCTTTTAAACGATTTATTCCTAAAAGATGGAATCTTTTGCCTAATTCCTCACACTCTTCAGGGGTTGCTTCTATATCTATTTGCTGCTTTTTTACCCCTATATCGTTAATAAATATAGGGCGAGAAAATTCTATATCTTGATTATTCATAAAAAACTCCTTATTATGTATTCTAATTTTAACACTAAATTCAGGAAAAATAAAGATGAAAAAAATATTTTGCTCGTTATCATTTATCATCACATTAACTGCGTGTGCCCCGCAAATTAATAATCACGGGGAAATATTAAAACAGGAAGTTACTGATAAAATAGAAGTTGAAAAATTTACTAAAAATGATGTGCAAAATCTTTTAGGTTCGCCAACTTTTATCGCTCCTTTTGATGAAAATAAGTGGTATTATATCGGTATAGAACAGGAAAATTTTGCTTTTTATGAAACTAAAGACGTTAAACAAGATGTTTTAGTATTATCTTTTGATGAAATGGGAATATTGAAAAATAAAGAGTTATTAGATTCGTCAGAAAAAGTTAATGTCGTGTTCGATAAAGATGAAACCCCCGTATCAGGTCATAAAAGAGGCGTTCTTACTGATATAGTAGGGAATATCGGACGATTCCAAAAAGAAGAAAAATAAACTTTATTTCTTTTTATTTTTTTCTGCAGCCTTTTGTGATGGAGTCGTATAAGCTATTGCGGCGTGTTTTGCGCAGTAAATTTCTCCTATAGCAATTTCTTTGCCGCAAAAATGAAAATCGTCATCTTTCGGATCGCCTATTGGCCAACGGCAGGTTTTACTTGTTAAATCTACAAGCCCGATTTTCTTTTTATTCTTTGAATTTTTGTCTTCTTCGATTGAATTTTCGTTTTTCTTTGAATTATTTTCTTCTTTATCTTCTTTTTTTGAGTTATTTTCTGAAGTAAGAGAATTTTTTGCGGATTTTGTTTTTGCTTTTATTTCTTTCTTATCTTCTTTTTCTTTGTTTTCTTTTGTTTTAACTGGTTTAACAGTTTTTTTCTTTTCTATATCTTTATTTTCATTTTCTTCTGACTTTTTAATAGGAGAGGGGCGGGCATCTAACCCTAAACGATGCGCTTTGCCGACTACTGCATTTTTTGAAACGCCTAGTTTTTTGCCGATTTCAACTGTTGTATAGCCTTTTTCCCAAAGAGCTTTTAATTCTTTTACAATTTCATCTGTCCAGCCCATATTATTTAGTGCTCCTTAAATTTTTTAAATAGATTTGTGTTATAAATTAATTTTTACCCTTAATCAAGCAAAAAAGATGTAATCATTTTTGTTAGTTCAAAACGGTTTAATGTGAAAAAATGAAAATGCCGCGCTCCTAAATCATATAATTCTTTGCACATTAAACAAGATAATGCTGCTCCGATATTATATCTTAGTTTTTTATCGTTTATATCTACACCTTCATAGATTTCAAACATCCAATTGGGTATTTTACTGCCGCATTTATTTGCAAATTCAACCATTTTTTTAAAGTCTGATACAGGTAAAATCCCCGGAATTATCGGAACGTTAAACTTTCCTTTGTCAATAAATTTTTTGTAGGCATTGTAATTTCAATAATTTATATCATCAAGAAAAGTTTTGCTTTCAGGGTGCCCTTCAGGATACGCAGCTACTCCGATATTGAATTTATGTCTTTTTGAAAGCGCTGAAGTTAAATCTTTTGCTGATTTATAGGGACTATTTAAAAATAATTTTGGATTGTCTTCAGGAATATCGCCTCTTAAAGCTAAGATATCAACTATTCCGTTTTCCCAATATTTATCCGCCAGCTCTTCAAAATTGTCTTTACTAAGGCCGATACAAGTTAAATGCGGCATCGGAGTCATTTTTGAATTTTCTTTTATTTCTAAAGCTGTATCAAAAGTGTATTTTCTGGTTGTTCCTCTTGCTCCATAAGTAATTGAGGCAAGGCAAGGGGATAAATATTCTAAATTTTTTATGGTTTCCCATAAGATATTGTTCATATTTAAATCTTGAGGCGGAAAAAATTCAAAAGAAAACGTAATATCTCTTAAATGCATGGAATCTAACATTTCTAGAGAGTTGCTTTTTTTGACTTCCAAGCATAAATCTTTTATTTTCAATAATCACCTATTGGTTTGATTTAAAATGTTATAAAAAATTATCATAAAATTAATAAATTACAATATATTATTTGTTTCTGTATTTTAATTGTTGCAAAAAAGCAACATTGATAAAAAAAATGAAAGAGTAATGTTTATAGGCTCTTGGCGTTTATGATAAAATATGTTAATTGTAGTAAAATTTTATCTTTTTAGGGTGTAAAATAATGAAAAAAACAAAAACATTTATATTTACTGTTGCCTTTTTAGGCGTATTTGCCGTTTCTAATTTTATAGCAGTTTCAGGCTCTTGCGGGGAAGTTTCTCCTTCAGCTACTAATGAAGAAGGAAATAATAAACAAATAAATAATTCTAAAAATAATAATGATCCTTTCGGATTCTTTAATCGTGCGGTTTTTAAGTTTAATAAAATAGTTGATACAATTATTTTGAAACCTGCAGCTAAGGTTTACAAAGCTATTACTCCGGAAGTGGTTAGAACAGGCGTACATAATGTCCTGTCAAATCTTGATGAGCCAGTCGATGCTATAAATTATGTTTTACAAGGAAATGCAAAAGAAGCAGGTAATAGTTTAACCCGATTCGTTATTAATACTACGGTTGGTATCGCAGGCGTTAATGATTTTGCTAAAGAAGTCGGGTATGAAAATAAAGATAATGATTTCGGCAAAACCCTTGCTTATTGGGGTGCAGGTGAGGGGCCTTACATTGTTCTTCCTCTCCTTGGACCTTCAAATGTTAGGGATACTGTAGGAATCGGTGCCGATATTTTTATGAATCCTCTAAATTATGCTCTTAATGTTAATGTCGATAAAGATGATAGACGCGTAATTAAAAATGTGGTTTTGGGAACAAAAACTCTTGATGCTCGTTCTCGTTCTATCAATACTCTTGATAAAATCGAAAAAGAATCTATAGATTTTTATTCTGCAATGAAAACTATGTATAATCAATTTCGTCAGAAACAAATAGAAGATATGTTCCCTGAACAAAATTCTAAACGCAGCTATGATATTGATTTTGAATAATTAAAAAAAAACAGGAGAAAATTATGAAGTCTTTTATTGTTGCAGCTTTATTTATTTTTGTTTCTTCCGGTGCGGCTATAAGCTCTCAGGAAACCGAGTTGAAAAGTGCAAAAACGTTTATAGAAAAAGTTGCAAGCGATGTTATTAACGGAATTATTAATACAGATAAGTCTAGAGATACTAAAATAAAAGAACTTAGAGTTATTTTAACATCTAATTTAGATATGGATAAAATTTCTAAACTTGTTCTTGCTAGAAATTGGAATACAGCGACTGAAGCGCAAAAGAAAGAATTTTCTACCGTATTTACTAGTGTTAATGTTTTAACTTGGGTTGATAGATTTGAAGAATTTAAAGGTAATACTATTGATATTCTTAATGCAGAGCCTTCTCAAAAAGAAGGGCAATATTTTGTTAATTCCAGCATTCTTTTTGCGGGGGAAAAGACCTCTATTGCGTGGAGAGTTGAAAAATCAGCGAATTGCTTTAAGATTATCGATATAGTTGTCCAAGGCGTTAGTATGCTTCAAACTTATAGAACGGAGTATAATTCTGTTATTGCAAATTCTGCAAATGGGATTGATGAATTAATTACTCTTTTGAAAAATAAAGAGCAAGAATTAAAGCTCGCGCCTGCTAAGAAAACAGCCTCTAATCAAAAATAAAATATAACTTAACTTTTTGGTAACTGATGTTTGTTACTCTTATTTTATTCGTTAAATAAGAGGTTTTATGCAAGTTCTTGAAATTACTTTGCCGATTTTTTCTATTATGCTGTTTGGCTTTATTGCCGGCAAAACTAATATTATTCCTCCGGTTTCTGCAAAAATATTAAGTTTATATGTTTTTTATTTTGCAATACCTTCTTTGTTATTTCTTTTAATTTCAGGGGTTTCGGTTGAAAATATTTTTAATTTTTCTTATATTGGAGCATATTTATTAAGTTTAACTATTATTTCTTTTCTTATTTTTGTTATTTATAAAATATTTTTTCCTGCCTCTCTTTCCATTATGTTTTTAAGAATGATGGGGGCTAGTTTTATTAACTCTTCATATTTAGGAATTCCTTTGTTGATGAGTGCTTTAGGCGATGCGACCCCCAGTATCTTGATTAGTATGCTTCAGCTAGGATTTTTAACTCCATTTATTCTAGGCGTTTTAGAAATGGAGAAAAATGAAAATGCTAAAATTACTGAAATATTAAAAAAAGTCCCCTTAATGTTAATTAAAAATCCAATTATTGTCGCAGTTTTCTTAGGTATCATTTTTGCTGTTTGGGGGTTAAAATTACCGTTAATAATTGATAAAACTATTGAAACTATGGGGAGCGGGGCAACTAGTGTGGCTCTATTTTCTATTGGGTTGGCTCTATCTGATAGAACTGTTAGGACGACTAAAAAAGATATTCCGGAAATAGGCGGAATTATTCTTGCTAAAATGATAATTCAGCCAATAATAGCTTATTTTATTGGTAAATATGTCTTTAATTTAGAAACTTATTGGCTTGATGCTTTAGTTCTTGTTTCCGCGATGCCAACAGCGATTAATTGCTTTATTTTTTCTCAGAAATTCTCAATTTTTATAAAAGAATCTACGGCTATTGTTCTGCTTACAACAAGTGTTGCATTTTTTACTATTACCTCTTTATTATACGTCTTGCTCGCAAATTAAAGCCATTTTTTATATTTGAAATATAAATATGGAAATAATGCGGAAAGAAGCATTAAAAATATAGCGATAGGATATCCAAATCGTAAGGATAATTCAGGCATAAATTGAAAATTCATACCATAAATACTGGCTATTAATGTGGGGGGGAGAAAAACTACCGCAGCAACGGAGAATATCTTTATAATCGCCGTTTGCTCTATGTTTATTAAACCTAATGTAGCATCAAGCAAAAAGTTAATTTTTGTTGATAAAAACGAGGCGTGGTCAGTTAATGATATTATATCTGCAGAAAATGTTTTTATATGATTTTGAAAATTAGCTTTTAATTGACGGTGATTAATAGGTGCAGAACTTGATAAAAATCCAAGCATTCTTGAGATTGAAAGCATACTTTCCCTTGCTTTTCCTGTTAAATCACCTTTGTGCCCGATATTTTTTAATATATTATTTAATTCTAAGCTTTTATTGCTGTTTTTGATTTTTTCCTTATCTTTTTCAGCGTCTTTTTGGAAAACTTCACTTGAAATATTATCCACTTCATTGCCAATATGCTCAACTAAATCGGCTAATCTATCAATAACTATATCCATTATACCAAAAAAGACATCAATTGCATGCGGATAACTGCTGCAGTTTCTGGTCATTCTGTTCATAAATATTGTAAATGAACGAGGGCGGCCGTGCCTTATTGTGATTAATGTTTTAGGCGATAAAATAAATGTTACCGCTTGATTTTCGTGATTTACTTCGTCTAGATGAGTAACTATCATACTGGTCATATAAAGAACTTCTTTTTCTTGATAAAGACGGCTGGAAATCTCAATTTCTTGCATTTCTTCTTTTGTTGGAGCTTCGATATGAAACATTTTTTCAACAAATTTCTCTTCTTCTTTTGTCGGGTTTACTAAATCTATCCATACAATGCTGTCCCGATTCTTTTTATTGATTTCGGTTTTTTCTAGCTTGCCTTCTGTTGTGCTAAAGCCGTTTAACATTATAAGATGCTCCTAAAAGTTCGTTTTTATTAGTTAATTTAATAATTTAATCTTTTTGTTTTAATTATCAATTAAAAAAATTATCTTATTAAGCTTCTGCAATCATTAACCGTATATATTTGTATAAATTTATTTTCATTACTTTCTTTTGTAAAGTTATGAATTTTATATGCGGTTTCTCCGGAAAATATAATTTTTGTTATGATTTGGCTGCTTGATGGTTTTCTGTTTAATATTAATTTATGTATTTCGTAAACGGATTCTTTTTTATTCATAATAATATCCTTTAAGTTATTGTTAATAAACCTAAAATTAAAGTGCTCTAATAGCAGATATTTTATGAATATTGTCCCTTAGCGGGACACTAGATTTAAAATGACGACAATAATCGGCATAAAGAAAGATAAACTTTCTTTAATATTTATTGAAATGTTAAATGTTGCTGCCAATTTATTACCTTTTTTATAATACTTATAAAGCTTATCGCTAAAAAATTAAAAAATCAATAAAATATTTTAAATTAATTTGTATTAATCCTTTAATATTGATAAAATAAAATCTTTGCCGTATAAAAGTTCTATCATTTTAATATCGGTTTTTATTAATCCTTCAAGGGTGCCGGCGTCTAACCTTTCTCCTTTGAAAGGAACTCCGATTAACGGATTGGTGCCGATAACTTTTCTTATGGCATCTGTTATCTGAAATTCCCCGCCGGAGCCTGTTTGTTCGTTTGAAATAATATTATCTAATTCATCAATGATTGATTTTTGCAAAATATATGCTCCAACGCAAGCATAAGGACTCTTTGGGTTACTTGGTTTTTCAATAAAATCTTCAGCTTTTATGATGCCGTCTTTAAATTCTCCTTCTAAAATCCCGTATCTTGAGGCTTCAATTAACGGCACTTGCGTTACAGCTAAAACATTTGATGACGGGTGGCTTTGATAAACAGCGTTTAACTGTTCTAAAACACCTTGTCCGCAATTAGAAACCATAATATCGTCAGGTAAAAGAACAGCAAAGGCTTCATCTTTTTCTAAGTTTAAGGCTTCTTTACCACACCAAACTGCGTGCCCTAAGCCTTTTGGATTTTTTTGTTCGGTTATGCTTATTTTTAAGCTTGATAAAAAATCTCCGTACTGTTCGTAAACGTTATTTAAAAAATCACTTTTGGGGCGATGTTTATCAAATGATGCCCTTTTTTCTTTGCTAGGAAAGAAAAAATCATCAATATATTTTTTTTGAAAAGAGGAGCAAACTATAGTTATTTCTTTTACACCGGCATTGTTCATTTCTTTAATTGAAAATAATATTAAAGGAATGCCTGCAACCGGAGTAAAACATTTTGTTACAGCTTCACCTAATAACCCTAATCTTGTGCCTAAGCCGCCGACAGGAATAAGACCCTTGTTAATAATCATAGTTTTATCCTTTTTATTTTAGTGATTTTAATGAATAATGTTACATATAAAGGTAAATTACAAGTAAAAAAACGGAGAAAATTATAATGAAAATTACCGTTACGACAACAACTATAAAATTGCCGTATCTTATTGAAGATTATGCTAAAGATATTCTTAATGCCGGAGAAGAGGTCGATTTTGTAATTACCGGAGATAAAAAGAGCCCCCCTGAAACTTTAGATTTTTGTAAAAGTATTCAAGATAAATATAATGTACCTGTCCTTTTTATGGGGGTTGATGAGCAAAATAATTATATGAAAAAATTCCCCGAATTAGATAAGTTTCTTCCTTGGAACTGTATTCAACGAAGGAATGTCGCTATATTAAAAGCTTATGAAAACGGAGCTGATGTTATAATTTTAATCGATGATGATAATTTTATTGCAACAGAAGATTATGTTTTAAAACACGCAAATGCTATTAAAAGAACTAAAATAAATGCTTACAAAACCGATACCGGCTGGTTTAATTCTTGTATTTTCTTAGAAGATAAATATGGGCGGAAATTTTATCCTCGAGGCTATGCAGTCGAAGAAAGAATAGATGAGGTTCCTTATTCCGAGACAGCTTTAGAAGATGCTAATGTTGTGGTTAACGCCGGATTTTGGCTTGGAGATCCTGATATTGATGCAGCAACAAGGCTTTCTGCGCCTATTGATGCTGTAAAATACAATAGAGGGAATAATTTTGCTTTAGATAAAGGAGTTTTTTGTCCGTTTAATTCTCAAAATACGGCGCTGCATCGGCAAGTTATTCCTGCGTACTTTCTCTGTCCTGATATCGGGAGGTTTGATGATATCTGGTCTTCTTATGTGGTTGAAAGAATTGCGTGGCATTTGAACGATTTCGTTTCTTACGGTCAGCCCTTAGTGCGTCAGGATAGAAATGAGCACGATTTATGGGTTGATGCAAAGCTTGAAGAAATGGGAACTCGTCTTACTCTTAAGTTCTGTAATTGGCTTAGAAAAATTAATTTAGAGGCGGATAATTATTTGGGTTGTGCAATACAGCTCGTTGATTCATTAAAACAAATTATCGATAATGAAGATATGCCTTATGCTGAGCGGGCATATTTTAATCATTTTATTGACGGGCATAAAGTTTGGTTTAAAACAATGCAAAGGATTGATGGTAATGGCTAATTATGCTGCTCCGATTAGTCTTGCTTTGGCTATGATATTTTCAGTTGCCGGACAATTTTTTCTTAAAAACGGGGCGGTTAAGGTTAGTTTCTCTAATTTTATGCAAACCGTTTTTTTTAATATTCCGCTGGTTTTAGGGTTAATATTCTTTGTTTTTTCAACAGGGGCTTACGTCGTGGCTTTAAGAAAGCTTCCTTTGTCTATTGCATATCCTACAACCGCAATTTCTTATGTGCTGATTACGGCTATTTCTTATTATTTTTTAGGAGAAACAGTTTCAAAAATGCAAATTTTAGGAATGTCTTTAATTTGTATCGGCGTTGCTATTTTATGGCGGGGGGCGGCTTAGATGCCTTTGAAAAATATAAGCATTTTAATGCCGGTATTAAATGAAACCTGGTCTTTAGAGCAGGTATGCAAAATAGTTATTGAAGAAAATGAGCAAGATATTGCAGAAGTTATATTTGTAATTCATAAAATGCGGACAATCCCTCAAAGTATAAATGCTATCGAAAAGGTTAAAAAAGCTTATCCTCAGGTGAGTTTTAAAATAATAGAGCAAAGTTTGCCTTTTTTAGGCGGGGCAATTAGAGATGGATTTGATGCCGCTATGGCAGATTATGTTTTGATGATGGCTTGTGATTTAGAAACTGACCCAAAATTGGTTAAAGAATTTATTAAACAAACTAAAAACAAAAATATAGATATTATTACCGCTTCAAGATGGATAAAAGGCGGTGGATTTAGCGGGTATAATCCTTTGAAGAAATTTTGTAATAAGATTTTTCAGATGTTTTTTAGTATTTTGTATGGGACAAAACTTACTGATATGACTTATGGCTTCAGGATTATTAAAACAAGCATTATAAAAAGTATTAAATGGGAGGAAATTAGGCATCCCATATTCTTTGAAACTCTTCTTAAGCCGATTAGAATGGGTTATAAAGTTACGGAAATTCCAGCTGCTTGGGAACCTCGCCGTGAAGGTTGTTCTCAAGTTAGAATGCAAGATTTGTTCGCTTATTTTATTACCGGGTTTAAGATTCGCTTTATCGATAAGGAAAAATGGCGAAAATCTTAAACAAAAGTATCTATATTCGTCGATGATGAACTGATATTTTGATTGGTAACCTTACTTAAAAGATTAGTAATATCATCATCGGTAACTTTTCCTTCTCTATAGGCAGTTAAAAAATCACTTAAAATATTATTTACGCCGCTGCTGTTCTTATCTTTATTTAAAAAATCAGCAAGAGATGGCTTTTTTAAGCTACTTAAAATTTCTTCGGGAGTTTTTTCCTCTGTTGTTTCTGCGCTACTTTTATTTTGATTCCAATAAGAAGAGCTGAAAATATTTGAGCTTAAAAGGTTGTTAATGTTCATAATCGTAATACTCCTTATTTAATTTTGCCTTACTTTTAATTTATGCAAGATTTGTACCAACTTTTTTTGTCTCGATTCGTTTAAAATTTAGAATATTTTGCTTAATTTTAGTATTATATAGTCAAAATATTTCATATTTAATTAAAGAAAATTCGGAAAATTTTAAAATATCATCTTTCTTATTTTGGCGAATTTTGGGATTTATGTCGCTTTATCTCCTTTATTATTTAGCTTTTTTAGGTTTTTGGAAAATAGCCTCTTTTTCGTTTTTTTATATTATTTTTCGTTTTTATAAAAAAAATACTTGACAAAAAGTTTTTTTTCTTTTAAAGCCAAAGGTGAAGGAAAAAAGGAGGGAAGTCTATGAATAGGACTATAGCAGTGCTTATTAGCACTCTGTATTTCTTGTGTATGTCTTTATTTTGTGCACAAGAAGCACTAGCTTACAATTGCGGGAGTTTCGGAAGTCCATATAATTCAAGAGAATGTATGGAAAATGCGGTTATTGACGCAACAGCAAGAGGCGATGGTTATACTTTAGCCGATTTGCTTGCGATGGGTTATTCCCCTTCAGTTTCAGGCAGGAACGGAATAACGCCGTTAATGATAGCTGCAAAAAATAATGATGTTGCAATTGCCAGATTGCTCTTGCAAAATGGGGCTTATACCGATATGCAAGATTATGCAGGTAATACAGCTCTTTGCTATGCCGTTCAATACGATTCCCCTGATATGATAAAGTTCTTACAAAGCGCTGGTTCAAGCGTTAATGTTAATTGTAATTTCGGCTCAAATGTTTATTGTTTATCAGATTTAATGCTTCAGCCAACTGCTCAGCAAGAATACGGCAGCGGCGGATATTATGTTGAAGAAGAAGTGGTATATGCAGACAGAGATTACAGCAATTGGATACTAGGAGGATTAGGTCTACTTGCAGCAGGAGGACTGGTTGCTTGGTTGTTAAGTTTAGACGGAGGTGATGATAATAAAACTGTTGTTATTAATCATATTCATCCTAAAGAAGATGATCCGACAAATTATCAAGATTATGAATATTATGTTTCTAATGTATTACCGCAAATTCACGCTTCATCTGCTTATGCTAGAGGCTATACAGGCAGAACAGTTATAAGAGATGCAAATAGAAATGCAACCGGAGAATACGGTGAAAAAATTAAAGTTGCTTTGGTTGATAGCGGGGTTGATTTAACTCACCCGGATTTAGTTAAAAATCTTTCTACTAATCTTACAGGTACAAATTTAACCGGTGTCGGCAGTTCCAATGATCCTAGCAATACAGCTTGCAGCGGGGATATTGATGATTTAATTTTAAGTGGTAATGTTGGTTGTTTCCACGGAACTTTCTTAGCAGGCATTATTGCGGCAGAAAAGAATCAAATAGGTATGCACGGCGTTGCTTATGATGCAGAACTTATACCTTATAAAGTTGATTTATCTTCTAACCGTCAATATACTGAAGCTATAATTAATGCGGTTTCCAGTAAAGATGCTTTTGTAGTTAATAATAGTTATAATTTAGTCGCTAACAGTTCGGTTAATGCTGCTAATATTACTTATTCAAACTTGATTTATCATTTTGCTGCTAATAATAATCAAAGTGGAGTCGATTTTGTTAATAGTATGGTGCAAGCCGTAGTTAATAATGATGCGATATTGGTTTTTGGTGCAGGGAATCAAGGATATTCAGAATCAGGCGGACTTTCTGCGCTGCCTAGATTTTACAGTGAATTGTTCGGGCATTTTATTAATGTGGTTGCGACTAATCAAAACGGAACAGCTTTAATCGCTTCTTCTAATGATTGCGGAGCTACTGCGCAGTGGTGTATGGCTGCTCCTGGTCAATATGTGGTTTCAACAGTTCCTACAGGTTCAACTGGCGAGAATGTTCAAAGAATGATTATAAATGGGAAAACCTATACTTATGCAGGAACCCTCTTAGATGATAATTCTACTATAATAGACTCAGTTAACGGAACTTCTGTTGCAGCAGCAACTGTTTCAGGGGCAGCAGCTGTTCTTAAAGGCGCCTTCCCTTACTTATCTGCGGACGATATAGTTA
>CAYWTE010000009.1:0-11025 GCA_964461145.1 uncultured Lactobacillales bacterium
CTTCAAAAGATGTTATAAATGAAGATGCTGCGGCTATGATTCATTATTTTTCTTTGTATACTAAGGGATTTAGTGTGCCAAAAGGTGAAGTTTATACGTTTGTTGAAGCTCCTTTTGGCGAGTTTGGAGTGTTTTTGGTTAGTGATGGCTCTAATGTGCCTTATCGATGTAAAATAAGGTCTCCGGGGTTTGCACATTTGCAAGCATTGCCTGCTTTGGTTAAAGAACATTTATTACCTGATATTAATGTTATAATCAGCTCGCTGGGGCTGGTTTTAGGGGAAGTTGACAGATGAAAAATGTGTCTGATTTTTCGAGAAAACAAGAGGCTTTGCTTTCAATTTTGCGTGCTGCTTATGCTGATGGTGCAAATTTTTCTGATGAAGGTATTATTCTTTTAAGTCAAAAAATAGAGATAGATGTTATGCAAATAAAGGAGGTACTTAATTTTTATCCTGATTTTTGCAGGCAAAAAGCGTTTGATTTTAATGATGAATTATATCCTGAAATTTTAGGAATTATTGCAGAAAAAGACGTTGCTTTTGATAATTTAGATGGAAAAAGTACTGTTAATTTAAGACTTGAGGTTGATTGGCTTAAAAAATACTTAAATAAAGACTTTAATGAAATCTTACAAGTTATTGAAAAAACAGGATTAAAATGTAATGATACTTCTTTGCCGATATCTGATAAAATTAAAGCTGTTATAGGGCAAGAAAGTGATGTTAAATATTTAATCATTAATGCTGCTCAAATGGCTCTTTTTGTTAATAAAGAAAGGGTTTTGCTTAAAAATGAAACTTATAAGCTGTTAATGGGAATAATTATTGCGGCAAATCTAATAAAAACAAGTACTTGCTATATATATGTTAAACCAAAATATCAAGATGAAATTAAGGTTCTTCAAAAAGCTATAAATGAATTTGCAGGGGCAAAACTTCTAAATAATCTAGAAATAATCATTTTTGAAGGCGGAAAATCATATATTTGTGGGGTTGATACCGCTTTAATAAAAAGCATTGAAGGGAAACCGGCTTATCCTGAGGCTGTCCCTCCTTATGTTATGCAAAAAGGTTTGTGGGGAAAGCCTTCTTTGGTGCTTGGGACTGAAAATACCGCTCTTATTCCTGTTATCTTAAAAAAAGGGGCGATGTGGTTTATTAAAAATCAGCCAAAACTTTTTACAATTAGCGGTGATGTTGTTAAGCCTTGTGTTGTTGAGGCTAATGTCGGTGTTTCTTTGATTAAATTAGTCGAATATGCTCACGGAATTAAGGATAATTTTAAAGCCGCTGATACGTTTTTAATCGGAGGACTTAAAAACGGGAGGATAATTCTTAGAGATGAAGCTGAAAACGTTAATTTAACTGAAGATACCTCCGGGACAGGCTCTGTCGTTGTAACGGCATCTTTAGAAAAAATGAGAGATTTACTTCAAAAAATATTGATATTCTATCAAAATGAAACTTGCGGGCAGTGTTTGTTTTGTCGACAAGTGCTTAATTTAACTAAAAATAATAGTAATAATCTGCAAATTTTAGAAGATTATATTAATAATATGGAGCATAATGCAATATGTCCGTTTTTTGAAAGTGTTTGCTCGGTTATAAAAGGAATTTTAGATTATGATAAGAATTTCAATTAATCATAAGCTTTATAACGTCGAATATAAAGAGCAAACTATTATGCAGCTTGCTGATGAATTGGCAATTAAAATCCCAAGGCTTTGTTATCATAAGGCTATCGGTGCTGTTTCTCGCTGCAGAATGTGCGTGGTTGAGATAGTTTCTGAAAATAACAGGCTTGCTCCTTCTTGCTCAACTATTATAGCTGAAAATATGGAGATACTCACTGATTCTGAAAAAGTAATAGATGCAAGGCGAAAAGCTTTAGATTTAATACTGGCTTCTCATAAAACAAATTGTCTTGAATGCTCTTGTGCCGGAGATTGCGATTTACAAAATTATGTGTTTGATTTTGGAAATACTTCTTCTAAAATATCTTATTTGACTGAATATGAGGAAAAAAATATTCACCCTCTTATTAAAATGGATATGACTAAGTGCATTAATTGCGGAAGATGTGTTAATTTTTTTAAGATTTATACTAAAAATCCTGAAATGGGAGAATTTAGGGATAAAAATGGCTTAGTTGTCGGTTTGTTTAATGATAATGCTATGTTAAAATCACATTTGTCCGGAAATATAATCGATTTGTGCCCTGTTGGGGCGATAACGATTGATAATAATTATGAAAAATATCGTTCTTATGAGGTTGAACTTAGAAAAACTATTAATGCAACTGATGCAATAGGTGATAAAATTATCGTTAAAACTAAGGAGCATAAGCCTGTTGAAATTACGGCAGCGCTCGATTTTATTGATGATAAAACAAGATTTTCATATGATGCGCTGTTTACAAATAGAATAGATGCTCCTTATATGCGAAAAGGAGAAGCCTTAAACAAAGTTTCTTTTGATGAAGCTTTTGAAGCGATAAAAAATCATTTAAAATTTATAATGCCAAGTGAAATGGCTTTTTTATCCAGCGGATATGCTGACCTTGAGTCTCTTTGGGCTTTGAAAAAATTAGCCGAAAAGTTAAAGGTCAAAAATATTGATGTTAGAGCTGGTTTTAATTATAATATTTATGATGAAAAATCTTATTTGTTTAATTTAGGTATTAGTAATCTTAAATATGCTGATGCTGTGGTTTTAATCGGCACAGATCTTGAACTTGAGGCTCCAACTCTTACCCCTCTTATTATTAACGCAAAGGTATTTAAGCCTAAAAACTTAACGGAAATTAAAGAAATTAATCTTAATGAGTTTAAAACTCCGTCTTTTATTATCGGGCAAAGTATTTTTTTGCGTGATGATGCTTTAGCAGTCTTAGATTTTATCTATAAAGCTGCTAAAAATATGAAAGTTGTTAAAAAAGGCCGAAATGCTTTTAATGTTTTACATCTTCTGCCTAATGCTGTTGGTGCATTAAATCTTAAAATTGCTAATGATAAAATTAATCAGCAACAAATTATTAAAAAAGTAAATTCTTCTAAAATTAAATTTTTATATTTGCTTAATCCGTTTAATATTCCTGATTTTAATAAAGAAAAATGCTTAGTGGTTTATCAGGGGACACATTTTAATGATTTGGCAAGAAAAGCTGATATTATATTGCCTGCAACGGCGTTTACTGAAAAAAAAGCAACTTTTATTAATACTGAAGGGGTAATTCAAAAGACTCTTAAAATCTGTGCTCCTTATACAAAAGAATGCTTAGAAGATTATAAGATAATTACTGATTTAGCATTAAAGTTGAATGTTAATTTAGGGTTTTCTGATGTTAATATGCTTAGAGGAGAGATGGAGGAATTTCTAAGGTTAAAACAAGAAAATCCTCAAAATATTGATAATTCTAAAGAAAAAATAAATTTTGCCGAAGAATTAAAGCCTTTGATACAAAATTATTATGATTTTGGAGAGTTTGTTAATATGTCTCCTAATATAAGGTTAATAAAAAATGTCCTTGAATGTTAATCTTAAAATAATTTCGTTTGTAGCTGATATGCTAAAATGTATGTTGAAGAAAATTATAGTTCCTATAAATGCAAATAAATTTTTATTTTTCTTAGCTCCAATTATGGTTTTTTCTTTATATCTTACTCTTTTTACTATAATTCCTTTTAGCCCTGATTTTTTAATTGCAGATATTAGTTTTGGGATATTATTTATATTTGCTATTTTACTTATTGTTATTTTTTGCATTACTCTTGCAGGGTTTGCTGCAAATTCAAGATATTCGATTATCGGGGCTATTAGAGCTGCCTCGCAACTAATCTCTTATAATGCTGTTTTATTTTTTATAGTTCTTATTATTTCTATGTCGGCTAATTCTTTTAGCTTTTCTAAAATTATAGAGACGCAAGAAGATTTATGGTATATATTCCCTCATTTTCCTTTATTTGTGATGTTTCTTGTTTGTATGTTATCTCAAAGTATGCGGGCTCCTTTTGATTTGCCTAATGCAGATAATGAAATATCTTCAGGGTATTTAGCAGAATATTCGGGTTTCCCGTTAGCGTTATTTTTAATAGCAGAGTATTTAAGTATGCTTTTTATGAGTATTTTTGGGGTAATACTCTTTTTGGGAGGTTATAATCCTCCTTTTGGAATAGTTTTTATTCCGCCTTTAATTTGGCTTTTAGGAAAAGCTTTTATCTTTTTACTGATTTATATTTTTGTTAAAGCGGCAATGCTTAGGTTTAGGCAGGATCAGCTGATGAAATTATGCTGGAAGTTTATGATGCCGTTTGTTTTATTTTGGTTTATAGTGAGTGCAGGAGTGGTTTATGGGGTCTAATGTTCTTAAATCAATATTTAATCTCTCGAAAAGCTTTTTTGTAGTTCTTGCAAATATATTTTTTTGCAAAAAAACACTTAAAAAAAATCATAATAATAATTTCAGGGGGCAGCATTTTTTAGATTTAGATGATTTTGCAAAAGAAAAATGTATTGCTTGTAAGTTATGTGAAGCAGTTTGTTCCGCAGGCGCAATAAAAATTAAAGTAGTTACAAAAAATGGCAAAAATTATGCAGAAAGTTATCAAATAGACTTAGGTAAGTGCTGCTATTGTGGTTTTTGCGTGCAGGCTTGTCCGGTAAAAGCTATTAATATGTCGGCAGAGATTGATGATGTTTATTCTGATAAAAATGAACAAATTGTTTTTAAAAAAACTCTTTTAGAGAGAGGATATAAAAAAAATGATGCTTAATTTATTATTTTTATTAGCTTTTTTTATGGTTATTATAGCTATTTGTACGATTTTAGTTAAAAATACTTTTTCTGCGATACTTTATTCTTTACTGTTTTTCTTTACGGCAGCAGCTTTATTTATTTTGATGAATAATGAATTTTTAGCGTTTACAATATTTTTGTTATATTCAACGGTGATTAGCGTATTATTTATATTTTCTATATTTTTAATCGGTGCGGAAGGCGAAAATTTTAAAATATCTAAATTTTATATTTTTATAGTCAGTTTATCAGTGATTATTTTATTTTTTGAAGCATATTTATTAGTCTCTTCAAATGATTTTAACCTTGAAAATAAGCTTTTCCCTAAGGAAGATTTTCAGATGTTTGCAGCGATACTTTTTAATAATTACGGTTTTGAAGTAGTTATAACTGCTATAATTTTATTCGTAGCGATGATAGGCTCAATTATGCAGGCTCAGGATACTATGGTTGATAAAAATAAATTACAAAAAGTCCTTGAACAAGTTAAAAGAAACCCTAAACTTGAAATCAGCTTTAGCTTTAAAAAAGCTGAAAATCATAATGTAAAGGAGCAAAAAGATGAATGAACAAGCTTTTGTCATTTTATCAATGATATTGTTTTTAATAGGATTAAGCGGATTTTTATTCTTAAAAAGAACCGTTTTAAGCTTGATTTTATATTTAGAAATAATGCTTTTTGCTGCTAATATTAATTTTGTTGCTTTTTCTATGTTTTTTAATTCTATTGAGGGCAGAATTTTTGCTTTTTTAACGATAATTACTACGGCTGCTCAAATCGTTATCGGGCTTTCGCTGCTTGTTAATTATTCAAGAAAGCACCAATTAATCGATGTTGGCAGCATAAATAAGTTAAAGGGATAAATTATGATTTTAATTTATTTAGCAATTTTTCTTCCTTTAATCGTGATAGTTTCCGCTAATCTTTTAAGCCTTGTTAATCGTCATTATCACGCTAATTTGCGAAATATGATTATTATTACCAGTGGAATAACTTTTTTGGCGTCTTTGGTAGTTTTTTATCAAGTATATGTTCAGAATAATCCTATCGATATTTATTTATTTAAATTCTTTTATATAAATTGGGGGTTTAAGTTTGATGTAATTTCCACGGTTTTCTTGCTTATGATAAGCTTTATTGCTTTTATTGTTCAGCTATACTCTTATCAATATTTAGCAAAGGATATGGCTAAGTTTAAGTTTTTTGTATTGTTAATGCTTTTTACTTTGTTTATGGATATTTTAGTTCTTGCTGATAATTTTCTGGTTATGTATGTCGGCTGGGAGGGAATTAGTATCTTTTCTTTTCTGCTTATCGGGTTTAATAAAAATGATGAAAATGCCGGAAAATCTGCAAAATTTGCTCTAATATTTAATAAAATCGCAGATATAATGCTTTTGGCAGCAATTTTAATTATTTATAATCATACAAACAGTTTTAATTTTAATGTGATTTTTAAGGTCGGATACGAGCTTGAATTTCCTTGTTTTTTAATTGCAGGGGCGGCACTGATTAAATCTGCTCAATTTATTGCGCATAGATGGTTGATTGCAGCGATGACTGCTCCTCAGCCGGTTTCTGCATTGCTCCATTCAGCGACCATGGTTGCCGCAGGGCCTTTTTTGCTTATTAGAATGTTTCCTATGCTTCAAGATTATGACAATGTACTGGAATTTATTCTGATAATAGGGTTAATTTCTGCTTTTACAGGCGCTTTAGTTGCGATTGCTGATAAAAATATTAAAAGAATTCTTGCGTATTCAACAGTTTCGCAATTGGGTTTAATTTTCGTTGTTATCGGAATGAGCGAAACTGATTTGGCTTTCTTGCATTTGATAGTTCATAGCGTTGTTAAGGCGATGATGTTTTTAAGTACCGGCATTATTATTAATCAATTGGCAGGCGAGAAAAATATAAAAAAAATGGGCGGTCTTTATAAAGATATGCCAAAAACTTTTGTTGTTATGATAATCGGGGCAGCTACTCTTATGGGGTTGCCTTTTACCGCAGGATTTTTCTCTAAATCAATGATTTTAAATGCGGCTTTTAAATATGATATGAATTTGCTTAACTTTATTCTTCCGGTAGTTATAATTTTAACCGTGATTTATTGTTTAAGGCTTATTTTTTTGATGTTCTTTGGACAGGCAAATTATTTAAAAGATGATTTGAAAGTTGATGAAAATAATAAAGTTATGCTATTTTCTACTATAATTCTTGCAATTTTAACTATATTGCTTTGTTTTATAATATATTATGCTCAAAGGGATATGAAAATTTTAGAAATATTTAATCCGTACCATATATCTTTTATAACAATCGGCATCTTTATCGGGTATGTTTTGTATTATAAATATAAAAATGTGCCCTATTTTATAAGAGATAAAATGCCGAATTTAACTAATTTTATTATTTATGATTTTTATTTGGAGAAAATTATTCATTTTATAATTATAAATCCTTTTCTTATGCTTACTAATTTATTTAATGCTTTTGAAAATATAATAGATAAGCTGTTTTGTAAGTTTATTCCTTATAAAATTCAAAATATAACGCTTTTTATAAGAAAAATGCAAACAGGGATAATTTCTAATTATGTTTTCTCTATCCTTTTAGGTTTGATATTAATATTTTTTATCTTTTTATTAAATTTAAGCTTTAGGAGGGGTTTGATGTGATAGAAACTTTTCCGTATTTAACGTTATTGTTTATGCTGCCTTTATTTGGGGTTTTATTTGTATGTTTTACAAGTAAAGAAGGCGGACAAAATGCGCTTAATTTATATTTATTAATTGCAATAACCGAATTAATTTTAGTTTTAATTCTAGCTTTTGGATTTGATTTTACTAATCCGGATAAATTTCAGTATAAAGAGGCTTTTCAGCTTTCAGATAATCCTGTTTTCTTTTGGAAAGCAGCTATAGACGGGAAGTCTTTATTGATGATTATTTTAACTTGCCTGCTTTCTTTTATTAACGCAGTATATTCGCTTTTTAAGAAGTCTGAAAGGCTTAAAGAATACGTTATATCTTTATTGTTTGCTCATAGTTTTGCTATTGCCGTTTTTATTGCGGCAGATTTAATGATGTTTTTTATCTTTTTTGAAGCAATTATTATTCCAATGGCTCTTATTATTGCGGTTTTCGGTGATGATAATAAAATTTATGCCGCTTATAAATATTTTATCTTTAGTTTTATTGCTACAGTTTTGATGCTTGCAGCAATAATTATAATTTATGCGAATACCAAAACGATGGATATAAGTGCTATTGCAAAAATTAATATGCCAAAAAATGTACAGCAAATATGCTTTTGGCTCATATTTTTATCAATGGCGATAAAAATTCCTCTTTTCCCGTTTCATTTATGGCTGCCTGATGCTCATAGTAAGGCTCCGGTTGCCGGTTCAATATTTTTAGCCGGAGTAATAATTAAAATGGGGCTTTTTGGTGTTATAAAAGTTATTTTGCCTATTTTCCCTTTTGTTTTTAATTTATATCAGCCTTTTTTATTGGTTATAGGCGTAATTACTATTTTATATGCAGCTTTTTGTGCTGCTGCTCAAGATGATTTTAAAAAAATGATAGCTTTTTCTTCAATTACGCATATGGGACTGGCATTTTTAGCAATTGTTGTCGATGTGCATAAAGGAGTTGATGCTGCGGTGTTCCTAATGTTTTCTCACGGATTGGTTATTTCAGGGTTATTTATTATTGCCGGCTTCTTTTATGATAATTATCATTCTACGGATTTTAATGTTCTTTCCGGTAAACTTAGGAAAACGACTAATTTTAATATTGTTTTATTAGTTTTGATAATGGCAACGGTAGGTTTTCCCGTTACTTCAGGTTTTATCGGAGAAATAATGAGCTTTAAAGTAATATTTAATTATAATAATTATGCTGCTTTTATAGTTATATTAATGGTTATAATTAATACGGTTTACTGCTTTAATGCTTATAAAATACTCGTGTTTAATCATTTAAGCGATGATTTGGAAAATAAAGAATTAAAAGGTGTTAGTTTGCTTATTTTAACTTTTTTAGTGTTGTTGATATTAGTAATAGGGATTTATCCTAATTTAATATTATCTTTCCTATAAGATAAAAAAGGATTTTAGATGAATAGTTTTTATACTCAAATTTTAGCAATTTCTCCGGAGTTAGTGCTGATAATTTCAGCTCTTTTGATGTTAATTTTAGGCATTGCCGCTAATATGAAATCGCCTAAGATATTAGGGATTATGACTATTTCTATAATCATTATTTCTGTGATTTTAGGGGTTATTTTTTATGAGTCGGCAGAGGTAATATTTAACAATAATTTTAGACGAGGAAAATTTGAGCTTAATTTATTCCTTTTTATGGAGGTTATTACCGTTTTTTGTTTATGGCTGTCTTTGGAATGGCTAAAAATTAAGAAATTCAACAGGTTTGAGTTCCCTATCGTTATGTCTTTATGTTTGGCTTTTTTAGGGCTGGTTGTTGCTTCTAATAACTTTATTGTTCTTTATTTAACGATGGAAGGCGCTGCGATAACTTTATACATACTCACAGGGTTTAAAAGAAGGGCGGTTAGGTCTACTGAAGCAGGTGTTAAATATTTTCTGTTAGGAAGCTTGTTTTCTATGATATTTTTATATGGAGTTTCTTTAATTTATATTTCAACGCAAAGTTTTGTTTTTAATAATTTAGATTTAACGAGGCCACTTGCTTTGGCCGGTTTTTTGCTGGTTATAATATCTTTCTTATTTAAGCTTGGAATTGTTCCTTTTCATAACTGGATTATAGATGTTTATGAGGGGGCTCCTACTCCTGTTAGTGCTTTTATTGCAATGGTGCCTCAAGTGGCGTTTGTCGGGCTTTTAATGAAGCTTTTTGATAATAATTTTGCAGGAAAAGAGCTTATTTTATTGATTCTTGCCTGCTTTAGTATCGCTTTTGGAGCATTAGCCGCTATTCATCAAGTTAATATAAAAAGGTTTGCAGGGTATATTAGCGTGCATCATTTAGGCTTTGTTTTGTTAGCTTTAGCACTTAATAATAATGCAGCCGCTTTTTATTATTTGTTGGTTTATATTTTGGCAACGCTTGGGTTATTTGCAGGAATACTGTTAATGCGAATTGATGGAAATCTTTCTGAAAATATTGATGATCTTGCAGGTATTTATAAAAATCATCCTTTAATGGCTTTGAGTTTTACCGTTATACTTTTATCTTATGCCGGAATGCCACTATTTGCAGGCTTTTTTGCTAAATTTTATATCTTTGATATTGCTATAAAATATAATTATTATATGGCAGCAGTAATTATAATTGCTTCAATAGCAGCTTTGTTTGTTTACTTAAATATAATTAAATTAATATATTGTGTTGATAATATTGAAAGCTTCGATAAGCTTAAGCCTTCTATTTTTTCGGTTATGATAATGGTTGCATTCTTATTAATTCTTTTGTTCTTTGATAATGGGATAATTTATAATTATATTAGTAATGTGGTTTTAAAATAATGATAAAAATTCATCTTAAATCTATTAACAGTACTAATGAGTATGCTAAAATTATTGTTCAGAAAGAAAGAAAAGAAGTCTTATCAGTAGGCGGAGTTATTATTACTGCTGATGAACAAACTTTAGGAAAAGGAAGATGCGGAAGGAAGTGGATATCAGAGCAGGGGAATCTTTATACTTCACTCTTAATCCCGATTAATAATATTGATAAAGAAAATTTAGGGCAGGTGAGCTTTATCGCCTCTTTAGCAGTACTTAATTCAGTTCGCCGATGTGATAATAAATCAAATATAGAGTTAAAATTAAAATGGCCTAATGATGTTTTATTCGGCAGTGCAAAATTTTGCGGTATTCTCCTTGAAACAGAAGATGATTTTTTAATTGTAGGAATAGGCGTTAATATTAAAGCGGCTCCTGATAATAATAAAATAAATTATAAAACAACTTCATTAGCAGAGCAAAATATAATAATTAATAAAGATGATTTTGCTAATATTTTATGGCAGGAATTTATAATTATTTTTAATTCTTGGAATCAATACGGTTTTTTAAAAATTAAAGAAGATTGGCTGTTAAATGCTAAAGGGTTAAATGAGCCGATTAAAATTAATCTTGCAGCAGAAAATTTATACGGAATCTTTAGAGGGATTAATGATAGCGGGCAACTTTTGCTTGAGGCAGAAGGTAAAATAAAGCAAATTTCTTGCGGTGATGTGTT
>CAYWTE010000009.1:11035-12051 GCA_964461145.1 uncultured Lactobacillales bacterium
GATGCACAGAACGGACTAAAAATGAGTAATGACCTTCGAGCCTTGCTGCTGATAACTCATATGTACGTCAGCTTCAAACTGCTTTACAAAGGATATGTCTATTGTGCTTGTCATTGTTATTTTCTCCTAAATTAGACCTTATTCGAAACTCTTTTCTAAAGGTATCTGCTTCACCCTCGCGATACTCAAACGGTCAAGTATGTCTATATACGCTCACGTTTTGCGTTTCTCGCTCTTCGCATCTATCCTTTATAAAAGAGTTTCGCAATAAAGGTCTGTTGTTTTTATAGTTTTTGATTTTTATAAGGTTGTGAAAAATATGGCCGGTATTTTTCGCCTTATTCGTTTTTAGCATTAGGGCTTAAAAAAAGATTTTAAGTTGTCCTAATGTAATGGTTTACTTAACGTTATTCCGATGCCGGCGATTATTGAAAATATGATAAAGGTTGTAATTGTTTTTAAAAAAGCTATCCAAATTACTCCTTTTGCCGAGCGGAATGCCGCTAAAATATCTTTTATTTCTGAAATCTCAGGACTGCTTAAGACTTCACTTGCACCTTTTTTTGCCGCAGCCTCAATGATTTTATTAAGCTCGTCCTTGGGCATACATATAAATCCGCCGTTAATGCAGGGAGGATTTATGTCTTGAACTTTCTTTTTGCTTTTTGTTGTTGTTGTCATAATTATTTTATCCTTATATAAAAAGGTTGTAATAAGAATTTTGCAAGCTTGCCTGATTGCTTTGATTAGAAGCTTTGAGCTTTTTTAACTTGTTCTCGTAATTTAAGTTACTCAAACTCTCGCTTTGATTAAAATCGTTTAATAATCCTTGCTCAATAGCTGCAGCAGAGCCGTCCTCGGTCGATAATCCTTGTGAGGCGTAAAGAGCTCTTTGTTTTGCTAATGCGGACTTTAATAAATTCTTCCTTTCTTTTTGTGAGGCTTGATATTCTGCTGCTGCAGATGCTATGGAAGCTTCGTTTGCCGATTTTTTCTCTTTATATGAAGATAAAGAA
>CAYWTE010000010.1:0-1652 GCA_964461145.1 uncultured Lactobacillales bacterium
TTCTTTTAAAGGCAAACTTGAAGAATATGAAAAATTAGGCGATGAAATTTATAATATTCAAGAACAGATTAAAAATTTAGAAAGTAAAGAAGGAGAATTAACATCTGAAGAACAATCACGTTTAAGTATCTTAAAAATGCAATTGCAAATGATGTTTCTGATTCTGATGTTCAGGAAAATCCTTCTGAAGAAGAGTTTACTGATGATGATATTTATGCTAAGATTAGGTCTTTAAAAATATTAGCAAATATGGGAGATATCTCGGCTATTTATAACCTCGGATTGATTTATTATGAAGGGAAAGGCGGGATTACTCAAGATTTTATAGAAGCTTTTACCTGGTTTGAAAAAGGTGCAGAAAAAAAGGATAAAGATTGTTCTTATATGCTTGGTTTTATGCTCGAGAATGCTCAAGGTACTGAAATTAATGTCCAAAGAGCTATAGAATTATATGAAGTTGCAGCTGAACAAGAATCGATTGATGCTAAAAAAAGATTAGCAGCAATATATTCTTTAGATGATTATAAAAATGATGTTAAGGCTAGAAAATACTATGAAGATATTGTTGCTCTCGATGGTAATGATTTTAATAGTAAATATAATTTAGCGATTATGTATTATAGCGGTGCAGGCGGAGGTGTTAATTATCAAAAAGCCGTCGATTTATTTAAAGAAGTAACTGAAAATAAAGAGGAATTTTTTTATGCTAACTATTTAATTGCTTCAATATATCGCTCCGGAGTTCTAGGAAAACCTGATAATCTTGAAGCACTTAATTGGTATAAAAAAGCAGCGGAATTAGGCGTTGCTGATGCTTTTTTCGATATGGCTTCAGTTTATTATGAAGGGAAATTCGGTGCTCCTAAAAATTTATCAGAGGCTTATAAATGGTTTTATGCGGCATCTTTAAATACTAAGAAAGATACTAAGCCTTTTTTAGAAGATATTGAAGATACTTTGTCAAAAAAAGAAATTAAAAAAATAATTATGGAAACTGAAGATTTCTTGAAAAAATATCCGATAAAAAATATAAAATAAATTGTTGTTTTCATAAATATTTTGAGATATCTTACATTTAAAAATTATTTTTTGGAGATGATTAATGCTTATTGATAATACTTTGGAAACTGTCGGACAAACTCCGATTATTAAATTAAATAAAATTAAAAAACATTTAGGCCTAAAAGCTAATATATTTCTAAAATTAGAATATTTTAATCCTTTCGGTTCAATAAAAGACAGGGTAGGGGTTGCTTTAATTGAAGATGCTGAAAAAAAAGGCTTAATTTCTCCTGACAGAACTATACTTCTTGAGCCTACTTCCGGTAATACAGGAATTGGTATTGCATCTGTTGCAGCTATAAAGGGTTATAAATGCGCTATCGTTATGCCGGAAAATATGTCTGAAGAAAGAAAAAGAGTTATTAAATTTTTAGGAGCTGACTTAATTCTTACTAAAAAAGAGCTAAATGTTGCTGGCTCTGTCGATAAAGTTAAGGAATTAGTCGCTTCTGATTCAAGGTATTTCTGCTTGGGGCAATTTACTAATATGGCCAGCGTTGTTATGCATAGGGAGAAAACTGCCACAGAAATTTGGGAAGATTTAGACGGTAAAGTTGATGCTTTTATTAACGGAATTGGTACAGGCGGTA
>CAYWTE010000010.1:1721-11523 GCA_964461145.1 uncultured Lactobacillales bacterium
TTCTGAAGAAAAAAAATAAAAATATCGAAGTAGTTGCTATTTATCCTAAAGATGATCCTATCCATAATCTGCAAGGTATCGGAGATGGATTTATCCCGGAAATTATGGATATGTCTTTGGTTGATAGAAAAATTAGCGTTACTAATATTGAAGCCTATGAAAGTGTTAAAATGCTGGCTCAAATTGAAGGTATTCTTGCCGGCATTACTTCCGGGGCTAATCTTAGAGCTGCTATCCATTTATCTAGGGAAGAAAGATATTTTGATAAAAATATAGTTACTGTTGCAACGGATTCTCTTTTTAGGTACTTATCTACCGAGCTTTTTGACGATAAAATGCTCAATATGAAAATATAATGCTTTAGAACCAAACATTCTTGAAAAAAAACTTGACAATATGACAGAACTAAAATAGAACTAATATTGTTGTTATGTTTTTATTCTTAGGAGATTTTTTATGCTAACCCCTAAACAGTATCGTTTGCTTAATTTAATTGATGAAAAAGTTAAGGCTACAGGTATTCCTCCTTCTTTTGAGGAAATGAAAAATATTTTAGGTTTAAGGTCAAAATCAGGTATTCATAGGCTGATATCTTCTCTTGAAGAAAGAGGGTTTATAAGAAGGCTTCCTTATAAAGCTAGGGCTTTGGAAGTTATTAAAATGCCCGGAGAAGCAGCATCTTTAGAGCAAGAAGATTCTAAAAAAACACAAAACAATAAAAAAGCCTATGATATGCCTTTTTTAGGGAATATAACTAAAAATGCCATAATTAATATGCTTAAAGAAAAAAATACGATAACCGTTCCAAAAAATATGGTTGGAAAAGGCGAGCATTATGCTCTTAAAGTAAATGATGATAATATGATTAATGCGGGAATTTTATCCGGTGATACCGTTATTATTAAAAAAGTTAGTGATGCAAAAAGTGGTTCAATAGTAGTTGCTCTATTAAATGATGCTAATTTAGTGCTTTCTAAATTTACTAAGCAGAATAATAAAATATATCTTGAAAATAATAATAAAAATCAAGCATACGAAGATAAACAAGTCGAAATTAAAGGGCAATTAGTCGGGCTTATTAGAAATTATTAATCTTTTGGCTTTTTAAAAAAATATTTTTTAAAAAAATAAATAACTTTTTAATTTATTTCCTGCCAAAATAATAAAAAATAAGGATTTTTAATGAACAATGGCAGATAAAGAAGAAATCATCTTAAAAAGAGGAGGGTTGGAACTTAAATTAGATTCCGAAAGAGCAGGGAGTCTTTTATCTTTCGGCTGCTATACTAAAGATAAAAATAAGCAGGATAAATATCAGCCCTTTTTAATAAATACTCCGGAAAATTCTCTTAATATTAATGAAATGGCATCTTACATCTCAATTCCATTTGCAGGGGATATTAATGAGTGTTCTTTATATAAAAGAGATGTAAAATCTCAATATAATCAATTGGTTATACCTTGGGATATTAAAGAGAGAAGACGGTGGGAAAATCTTATCTCTTTAAGGTATTCTCATAACGGCGAAAAAGGATTCCCTTTCAAATTTGAGGCAAAACAAATTGTTAAGCTTTCTTGGGACCTTTTGAAAATAGACCTACTTATTCAGAATAATAATGATGTTCCGATGCCTTTTGGGGCAGGGGTGCGTTTTAATTGGGCTAGATATAAAAATATGAGGATTACTGCAGATTTCGATAAAATGTACTTTAATGCGGCTCCTTTTAAAGATGTTCCGGTAAATCAAGCTACAAGCGATATAAAATTGTTAAATAGTTATGTTACAGCTGTTCCAAGCGAGCTGAATTGCTCAAAACCTTTAGAAATTGCTTGGCTTGCAGGTGTTAATGCTGCTTTTTTGTGTCCTTCAGGCAAACTTAGCTTAACTATGCCGGATATTGACAGGAGGATAACCCTTCAATCTTCCGCTATGCACGTTAATATTCAAGATGGTAAAGGCTTAAAAGACAGGCCTTTTATTACCGAATTTAAAACTCAAAGGCCTTTTGGGTTTAGCGCTTATGCTGCAAATTGTAAAGATGCTAAAAAACAAGAAAATATGCTTAAGGTCGCTCATAGTTTAAGGATAGGGCTTGTTAATCCCGGTGAAATTTTAGCGATGAGAATTAAAATTAATGTTATGAGATCGTCAGGGGCTTCTATCGGAGGGCCGGGCGGAAATAAAACTGATAAAACCGCAGATTATGGTAACGCTTTCGCCTCAAGACAAGGCGGAAGATCTTGATTAATTGAAGGAAATAAAATTGAATCGGCGTAAAACCAGAATTAGTAGGGTAAGAAAAACTTCTAATATAGATAATTTTAGGCTCAATCTTTCTTCTAGGAGAAGAAGGGCATCTTTGGAAGAAAATGCTGAGCAAAATTTGCCGGTTGAGAATATTCAAAACGCTAAACCCTTTAAAAATAAAAATAAAAAATCTTTTTGGAAAAAGTTAAAGCTTAAAATTATTAATGCCGTTTATATATTAATTATTTCTGCTTTACTTGCAGTTATTTTGTATTTAGGAATGGCGATACTTGAGGAAAATAAAAATAAAATTACGGCAAAATTTGAAAGTATCGCATTAGAGCTTAATATTAAAGGTATTATGGAAAAATATAAGTTGCTTGAATATTTTAATATTAATGATAATAAAATGGCTAAAGATATTGAATCTAAAGAATTATCTTATCAGGAAAATATAAGCCAAAATATCAATGAAGGTGAAAATATTGATATCGATATTGAAAGAAAAAGCCCCGATACTGAACTTTTATATGTTCCTTTTTCTAATGATAATGAACAAAAAGAAGAAGCTATAATTCCTATCCCCAATGAGGTTCCTCTTCAAGAAGATGCAGGTAAGTCTTATCAAATGCAAGAAAACCAAGTTAAAATAGCAATAATTATTGATGATATGGGGATTGATAAATTTAGAACTCGCCAGATTATAAATTTAAACCCTAATATCACTGTTTCTTTTTTGCCGTATAGTCCGGATTTGGATAAATATGTTGAAATGGCTCATAATAACGGTAATGAAATTATGGCTCATATTCCTATGCAGCCTAAAAATAAAAAGCTTAATCCCGGACCTGATTTTTTGAATGTTAATATGGAGCAAGAGCAAATAGAAAATTTTCTTAATAATCAATTAGCGAAAATAAAATATGCATCAGGAATGAATAATCATATGGGGTCGGAATTTACTGAAAATAAAGATAAAATGGGGTATGTTATGAATTATTTAACTAAAACTTCTTTGTTTTTTGTTGATTCTTTAACTTCAGGCAAAAGTAAAGGAGAAGAATTAGCAAAAGAATATAATATTCCTTATCTTATCAGAGATATTTTTATTGATCACACCGTAGGCAAGGTCTCAGCCTTAAAACAACTTGAAAAAGCTGAAAAAACAGCTAAAAAAAGAGGGTATGCAATAGCTATCGGCCATCCTAAAGATGCAACAATAGAAGCATTAAAAGATTGGATACCTACATTGCCGGGAAAGAATATAATTCTTGTTCCGGCAAGTAGGTTGATTGAAAAATAAGGTCTATTATTTTAAGCTTTTACGGTAATCAGAAATTTCTTTTTTAAGTTTTTCTTCAGGAAGAGCTCCTGAGAAGGTTTTATTTCCAATTATAAATGTTGGCAAGCCGCTAACGTTAAACTCTTTTGCAAGGTCTAAGTTACGATTAATAATAGATTCTGTATCTTTATTTTCTTTATCTTTTTCAAGTTTATCGATTTTAATTTTTAGCTCTTTTGCAATTTCAACAACATCGGAAGGACTAATAGAGCCTCTTTTATCCATAAGTTTTTTATGCAATTCTATAAATTTATTTTGATTAGCAGAAGCTATAGCATATTTGGCAACATCTTTAGAATCTTTGCCAATTATCGGGACTAAAACTATTGTAACTTTTAAATCTTTATCGTTTTCAATTATTTTATCAATAGTTTTTTGAATTAAACGACAATATCCGCATTCATAATCTAAAAATAAAATAAAATTCGTTTTACCTTCAGGATTAGCATAAACAAATTTATTCGGGCTTAAGGCTAATTTATTTAATAATATTTTCATTTGTTCATTTTTTTTAGCTTCTTCCTGTTTAACTAAAAAATCTTGATAAGCAGTGTATATTTTATCAAATTCTGAGGGATTTTTTGTTAAATAATCAACAACATCTTTTGGTGATGATGAATTAGAGGCTTCCTTTTTTTCCGCAGAAAAAGCAGAGGGAGTTAACATAATGGCACAAACTGTGCTAAGTAGAATAGTTTTTGATAGCATAATAATTTTCTCCGTTAATAAATTATATTTGTTTTTATATTGATAGATTTTATCTTTTGTTTCAAGACTTCTTTTTTTCTTTATTCAATTTTATTTTTAAATCGGTTTTTAAATCTTGAATTTTGAGCCAAAAAGGGCTTCCGTAAGGCATATTCTTTTCTGCTATTCCTGCCTGTTTTTCAGCTTCTTTTAAGTCATTAGTCCGAAGAAAATATTCTGCCATATAATAATGATAAAGCGGAATTTCACCTAAGTTTCGTTCACAAATTGCCAGTAGTTTGTAAATTAGCGGAGTGTCAGGATTATTTTTTAAGGCGGTTTCTAAATTGTTTTTTGCTATTTTATAACTTTCTTCATCTCTTAATTCTATTAAAGAGCTTGCATAAATTATTTTTAATAAGTCATCTTTTGGAGAAATAGAAATAGCTTTTTTATATAATGAAACAGCTTCTCTTATATTGCCGTTTTCAAAATTCATTTGTCCTTTTAATTCGTAAAAATAAGGATTATTTGGCTCTAATGCAATTAATTTATCAATTACCGCTAAGGCTTCATCTTTTTTGAATTGCTTGTGCAGGGCAATTGCTTTTGCGTATAAGGATATTTTATCTTCTTTATTATAAATTTTTAATGTTTCTTGTGGAGGGTTGATAAAGGCATATAATTTTGCCAGCATCATATTGTATTCTTCATAAATGCTTAAAGAAAGTTTACTGTCTTTATAAGGAGATTTTTCTGCTTCTGATTTAATATGTTCCAGCCGGTCTAAAGTTAACGGATGCGTCCTTAAATAAGCAGGAGCGTTATAAATATTCGAACGCTCTTCTTTTTGCAGTAATTCCATAATGTCTATGAAGCCTTTTGGGGAAATTTGACCGGCTTGCATTAATTGTAATGCGTATTGGTCGGCGACGCTTTCTTGGTCTCTTCTATAACTTAAATAATGCCCTAATCCTGCTTGTTGCCCACCTAATGTTACTGCTGCCCCTAATTCTCCTTGTCCGGATAAAATTGCAGCGGCGGTACCTAAGACTGTTGATAAAATTGCTATTGTTTCTGCTGCATTTATAGTTTCTCCGCCTAAAATAGTGTGTCCGGCAATGACGTGCCCCATTTCGTGAGATAAAACGCCGATTAACTGTTCAGGAGTTGATGTCTTTAATATTAACCCGGTATTAATGAAGATATTTTTTCCAGGTGTGGCAAAGGCATTTATTTGATTATCTCTGACAAGATGAATCTTTATTTCTTTCGGAGGAAGCCCTGAAGCCTTAAAAATAGGCATAAATAATTTGTTAAGTAAATTTTCCGTTTCACTATCTCTGATAATATTTAATCCTGCGCTATTAGCCTTATTAAAAGGGCTGATGATTAATATTAAAATTATAATTGTTATGAATTTTTTGAACAAAATGCTATCCTTTTTAAAAAATATATTATATACATATTTTATATTAAGAAAAGGTTAGGTTAGGATATTAAAAATGTTTCGTCAATATATCTTTAGATTATTTGTTCTTATATTTTGTTTAAGTGCTTGCGCCGAAAATAAACCCCAAGATAAAGGGGTGGTTATGACGGCTCAAAAATTTTATGGTATGGTTGCCTCTGATGAGCCAAGGAGTGTTTTGGTGGCAAAAGATGTCCTTTCTAACGGAGGGACTGCCGTTGATGCCGCAGTAGCTATGGCTTTTTCAATGGCTGTGACTTATCCTTCTAGAGTGGGAATTTTAGGCGGTGGTATGTGTCAAGTTATTGATGATACAAAAAAAGGAAATGTTAAAACTATCGATTTTTCATTAATTCCTTTTGAAAATGCAGATATTGCTATTCCTTCTATGCCTAGGGCGATGTTTGCTTTGCATAATAAATACGGTAGGCTAAATTGGCAGGAATTACTTATGCCCGCCGAAAATATGGCAAAATTCGGGGTTAGAAATTCCGCACCTTTTATGAATGATATTAATGATAATACAAAGCTTGGTATAACTCAAAAATTTAATGCGGAGCCTAATTATAACTTAGCATCGTTAATAACTCAAATTAGAACAAAAGGTCCGGGAGTGCTTTATTCTGGTAAAATTGCTGAGGATTTTATCAGTAATATGGCAGAGCTGAAATATAAAGTTTCTGCAGATGAACTTAAAAGTTATTCACCTAATTTATACGATTCTTTTAAGGTTGAAATAGGTAATGATGTCTATAATTTCCCGTCTGAAGATAATCTTTTAGCGCAAATGTGGAAGAATAAAACAGAAGATAATGTTATCGGAAATAAAAATGAAGCCGGATTCGTTGTCGCCGATTATTGGGGAGCAGCTGTTGCTTGTAATTTTACAATGGGGGATATATTCGGGTCAAAAAAATATGCGGAAAAATTAGGGGCAATTCCTGCTAAATTTAAGCCGAGCAATAATATAGTAAATGTTATTGTTAATAATAAGCATAATAAAACTTTTAGGTTTGCTTTAATTAGCAGCGGGGAAGATAGTATTTCTCAAGCCTATAACGTAATCGGAAATTATACTGATATAAAAAACAACTTAAATATTTATGATGCTAATCTTATCGCTTGTCCAGAAGGATTGCCTGAGGCTCCTGATGTTTGTAGTGTTATTTCTTTGCCTGAAAATATGGGTATTGCAAAATATTTCGGGCTGGCTGATGAACGCAGAAACCTTGAATATACAGGTAGAAGAGGGATAGAGAGGATGCCCGCAGGGGATAAAGTTATCGGAAGATAGAATTTATTTGCCTTTTATTAAGCTTAAATTAGCGGTTAGGAATACATCTATTTCACCATCTAAAACGCCTTTTGTATCTGATGTTTCGGCCTCGGTTCTTAAATCTTTTACCATTTGATAAGGCTGTAATACATAAGATCTGATTTGATGTCCCCAGCCTATGTCAGTTTTTTGGTCTTCTATGCTTTGGCTGATTTCTCTTTTCTTTTGCAGCTCTAATTCATATAATCTTGCTTTTAGCATACTCCAAGCTTGTTCTTTGTTTTGTATTTGTGAGCGTTCGTTTTGGCATTGAACTACTATTCCTGTCGGGTTGTGGGTTATTCGAACGGCAGAATCGGTTTTGTTGATATGCTGTCCTCCGGCACCGGAAGCTCTGTAAGTATCTATGCGGCAGTCTTTTTCATTTATTGATATTTCTATTTTATCATCAACTTCAGGATAAACCCAAACAGAAGCAAAACTTGTATGCCGCCTACTATTCGAATCAAATGGAGATATTCTAACTAATCTATGAACACCGCTTTCTAATTTTAACCAGCCATAAGCGTTATAGCCGCTAATTTTTATGGTAACGGATTTTATTCCGGCGACATCACCTGCGGTTTCTTCTATTAAGTCTACTTTGTATCCTTTCTTCTCAGACCAGCGATAGTACATTCTATGAAGCATTTCTGCCCAGTCACAAGCTTCAGTTCCGCCTGAGCCCGCATTTATTTCTAAAAAGCAATTATTCTTATCTGCTTCACCGGATAAAAGAGTTTCTAATTCTTTGTTTTTTATTTCTTCTTTTAACAATAATAAATCTTTTTCGGCATCTAAAACAATACTGTTATCGTTTTCTAATTCTCCTAATTCGATGAGGTCTTGATTATCTTTTAATCTTCTTTCGATGTTTTTTATGTCGTTTATAAAGCTTTCTAGCAGATTTTTCTCTTGCATTAATTTTTGGGCTTTTTCTAAATTATTCCAAAGGGTAGGGTTGGTGGATAGAGCCTCTAATTCTTCCAATCTTCTTAAAGAATTATCCCAGTCAAAGATGCCTCCTTAAGCATTCTAAAGATTGCTTAATGTTTTTGATAGTTTCTATTGTTTCTGCTTTCATTTTAATTAATATTCACTGCCTAGTTCTAAACCGTTTTCTTCTTCATTTTGGACTTCTCTTTTTACGGAATCGTAATTTAAATCTGTTATGATTTTATTTTCACCAACTTTATCTTCACTTTTAAAGCTTTCAGTTATTATATCTTCATCAGCATCGGCTGTTGTTGCAGGTTTACCGGTAAATTTGTTTATTCTTACTAATTTAATGCCGGAAGGAATTCTGAAAGGAATATCAGATTTTTCTTTTAAGGCTTCATCAATAAACATCTTAAATATTGGGGCTGCTGCTGTAGAGCCGGTTTCTCCTCTGCCTAAGGTTTTAGGCTGGTCAAATCCTATATAAACTCCTGCGACCAAATCAGGGGTAAACCCTATAAACCACGCATCATTATAATTATTTGTAGTTCCTGTTTTGCCGGCTAATGTTAAGCCTTCTTTTTTTAATTTTTTAGCAGTCCCTCTTTCTATAACTCCTTGAAGCAGGCTTACTATTTGATAAGCGCTTTGTGGATTGGTTATTTGCTCTCTTAAATCGGGGATTTGCGGAGGATTGCTGCCGTCCCATTCTAAGTTTTGACAGGTTTCGCATATTCTAGTATCGTGTTTATAAGTACTTTTGCCGTCACGGTCTTGTATTCTGTCTATTAATGTCGGGGTTATTTTTTTACCGCCGTTAACTAACATTCCGTAAGCTGCGGTTAAATCTAATAATCTTGTTTCTCCTGCGCCTAATGACATTGTTAAATATGGCGGCATATCTTTTATTATTCCGAATTTTGCAGCATAATCTTGAATTATAGGCATTCCTAATGCTTGCGCTAATCTTACTGTCATCGCATTTTTTGATTGTTCAACACCTATTCTTAAAGGTATTGGCTTGTTTTGAAAGCTTTTGGAATAATTATTTGGTTTCCATACAGGAATTCCGCCGCCTTGGTCTAAAACAAAGGCTGAGTCTAGTATTAAATCAGCAGGGGAGTACCCGTTGTCAAATGCGGCAAGATATACAAAAGGCTTAAATGAAGAACCGGGTTGACGATATGCTTGTGTTGCTCGGTTGTATTGAGATAAATCAAAGGAAAAGCCGCCGACTATCGATAAAACCCTTCCGGTATGCGGGTCTAAAGCTACAAGTGCACCGCTAACGTTGGGAATTTGCTCTAATTCATAAGTTCCGTTATCTAAAAGGCTTACTAATATTACATCATTTGGAGTTAAAACCTCATTTACCGAAGTAACTTCTTTGCCTACTCTTTGTTCCGGTAAGCATTTCCTTGCCCATTTTAAATTATTAAGAGGAATTACGCCTTCACTTTTATCCTGTAATTCTATTTTTGCCTCGTTAGGCGCTATTGTTTTTACTAATGCCAGCTTCCAGTTTTTTAATGCTGCGGCAGGAATAGGGTAGTCTTGAAATTTCTCTTTTATTGTTTTATTGTTCTCGTTATCTTTAATTTCGTCTTCTTTTTGTTTGTTAATATTTGATATTGAAACTTTGGCCTTATTTTCTATCTTAAAAGGGATATTTTCAGGGGTTTCTAAGTTAGTTATCGGACCTCGCCAGCCGTGCCTTTTATCATAAGCAAGCAAGCCGCTTTTTAAAGCTGAAGTGGCGATTTTTTGCAAATTTGGGTCAAGCGTTGTTCTTATTGCAAG
>CAYWTE010000011.1:0-11503 GCA_964461145.1 uncultured Lactobacillales bacterium
TACAGCCTAAACTGCCGAAAGATAAAACTTTGCTGCCGGGGTAAAAATGATATAACGGCTTTTTTTCTATCGGGTCAATTGCTAGCGAAGATATTTTACTTAAATTATTAAAATTGATTTTTCCACAGGTATTTTGGCGGATAAAACAAGCTCCTCTCTGTCCTTCTTTTAGCTTGCAACGATTAGGACAGACTAGGCATTCTATGCTACCATTATTTAGTGTCTTATAAAAAAAATCAATCATAGGTTAAGTTTATATTGAAAAATTATTAAAAATCAAGTTTAATATTATTATAAGGAGAATTTGATTATGGAAATCAGAAATGCAATAGTTGCCGGTAAGTTTTATCCTGATGATCCGGAAGAACTTAAAAAACAAATAGAAAAATGGCTTAAAAATTGTCCTAATCTTAAAGTTAAGCCTAAGGTTATTATTGCGCCTCACGCAGGCTATATTTATTCAGGGTTAACGGCAGCAAAAGCGTTTAAACAGCTTGAAAATGTAAAAGATATTGAAAACGTTATTTTAATCGGGCCGGCTCATCGTGTCGGATATAAGGGGATAGCTTTATCTACTGCAGGGTATTATCAAACACCTTTAGGCAAGGTTAAGCTTAATAGCTATTTAGCAAAAAGTTTAGCAGGGGATCATCATATTCCTTATGTCGGTTATCTTGATAAGGCGCATCTTTCCGAGCACAGCTTGGAAGTTGAAGTTCCTTTCCTGCAAACCGTTTTGAAAAAAGATTTCAAATTACTTCCCGTTGTTGTAGGGCAGGTTTCTTTTGATGAAATGGCAAAATTTTTAAATAAAGTTTGGGGGGATAAAAATACCGTTATAGTTATTAGTTCCGATTTATCTCATTATATGCCGTATAATGCCGCAAATGTTATCGATGCTCAAACCGCCGATGCGATAGAAACCCTTCAGCCATTTAAATTACAAGAAGATTGTGCCTGCGGAAGAATACCTATTGGTGGATTATTAAAAATAGCTCAAGATAAAAAAATGAAAGTGCAAAGAATAGATTTGAATAATTCCGGAGATACTGCCGGAGATAAGGAGAAGGTAGTAGGGTATGGAGCTTGGAGTTTTACTGAGTAATTGATTTTAAGAGGTATCTGCTTCGTCGTTTTCAAGGATTATAAAAAATTCACGTACCAAAATGTATGCTAAAATTTTTTAAACCTTTCAACTTCTCGCATTTACTATCTTAAAATGCAATTACTTACTTGGGGATTAAGAGGTTCTGCTTCGCCCAATGCAAGGACCATAAAAAATCCACATCCTATTATAATGAGGGGGAAATGACTGATAAAAAAATACTTGTAGCTGAAGAAAAATATCAAAAAATAGCTGATAAATACGGGCAAATACTCTTGAAAACGGCTAAAGATTCTATATTTTACGGTTTATCTAATGATAGAGCGATGAAAGTTAACCTTAAAAATTTTGATGATGAATTAAAAGAATTCGGAGCAAGCTTTGTTACGTTAAAAGAAACAGGCTCTTTAAGAGGCTGCATCGGAACCGTTGTTCCTTTTCAGCCGCTTATTCAAGATGTCGCCGAGAATGCTTTTAATGCCGCTTTTCGTGATCCGAGATTTAATATGTTAAGCCTTGAAGAATTTGGAAAAATTAAAATTTATATCTCTATTTTAACTCCTATGGTTGAAATAAAGTTTAAAGATGAAAAAGACTTGATTTCAAAGATTAGAAAGGGTAAAGATGGATTATTGTTAGAAGTTGGTTCTTATAAAGGCTTGTTTTTACCATCAGTTTGGGAAGATATTGACGATGAAGCTACTTTCCTTACTCATCTTAAATTAAAAGCAAGGCTGCCAATGGATTTTTGGTCAAACGCTATTAAGGTTAAAAAATTTTCAAGTGTATGTGTAACATAATTAATATTAGACCAGATTCGAAACTTCTTTTTAAGGGTATCTGCTTCGTCATTTGCGGTACTCAAAACTCACGTAACATAAAGTACGCTCAAGTTTTTCCGTTCCGCACTCCTTGCATCTATCCCTTAAAAAGGAGTTTCGCATGAGGTCTATTCAAGATAAAGTTGCTGAGCTGGCTATTGCTGCAGCAAAAGAAATTATGAAAATCTATGATTCTGAATTTGATGTTGAATATAAAAAAGATAATTCTCCCGTAACTAAAGCCGATAAAATTGCTGAAAAAATAATTACTGACGGCTTACTTAAAATTAATCCTGATTATCCGGTTTTAGGTGAAGAAGCCGTTAGCGCTGGGCAAATCCCTAAACTTGAAAATAAGCCTTATTTTTGGGTGGTTGATGCAATTGACGGGACTAATTCTTTTGTTGCTCACGGGGAAGAATTTACTGTTAATATTGCTTTGATAGAAAATAAAAATCCGGTTTTAGGCGTGATTTATTGGCCGTTAAAAGATGAACTTTTTGTCGGAAGTATTTATTCTGAGCCATATTGCATCATTAAAGGTAAAAGGCAAAAACTCGCCGTTAAAGATTATAATATCGAAAAGTTAGATATAATTACTAACCGCACATCTAAAGTTGCTGATAAAATAAAAGAATATAAAATCGGTAATGTTTTTCGTTTTAACAGCTCAATAAAATTTTGTAAAATGGCGCAAGGCTTAGCAGATGTTTATATTAGAGATAAAGAAATTAATGAGTGGGATATTGCTGCCGGAGATGCTATTTTAAGGTCAGTTGGCGGAGTTACTTGTGATTATGAAAATAATCCGGTAAAATATGGGAGGTATCCGTTTGATTTTAAAGGCATATCGGCATATACATCTTTTGATTTATGGCAAAAGTTTCATTTTGCTAATATCAGACCTTATTATAGTGCTATAGATGATGCTGCAAAATTAATTAAAAACGGCCATCTGGTTGCTTTCCCGACAGAAACGGTTTATGGGCTTGGGGCAAATGCTTTTGACGATAAAGCTGTGGCTAAAATTTATGAGGCAAAAAACCGTCCGACTTTTAATCCTTTAATCGTCCACGTTGCTGATTTTGAGATGATACAAGAGCTAGTAGAGCTTAATGATGCAGCGATAAAGATTATAAAAGAATATTTTCCAGCGCCTCTGACTATAGTTTTGAAGAAAAAAGAAAACTCTAAAATTTCTGAGCTTTTATCTTGCGGCGGAGATACACTTGCTATTCGAATGCCTGATAATAAAATCGCTTTGGAGTTGATTAAAAAAGCCGGCGTGCCGATTGCCGCTCCAAGTGCTAATAAATCAGGCTCCGTTAGTCCGGTTACTGCAGAGCACGTTGCTCAAAGTTTAGGGGATAAAGTAGATTTAATTTTAGACGGAGGAAGGTGCAAAGTGGGTTTAGAGTCAACAGTTGTTGATTTAACGGGGGAAACTCCAGTTTTACTCAGGGCTGGTGCGGTGCAAATTCCTAACTGTTTGATTTTAAATGAGGAACAAAAAATAAAAAAAGCACCGGGAATGCTTAAAAGTCATTATGCTCCGTCAATTCCTTTGAGAATTAATGCACAAAGCCCCCTTGATAATGAAGCTTTTTTAGGTTTTGGGGAAATGAAGTTTACACCAGTTCTTAATTTAAGTGCTAACGGGGATTTAATAGAAGCCGCCGCAAATCTTTTTTATATGATAAGACAGCTTGATAACGGCAAATATAAAGGTATTGCCGTAGCGCCAATTCCAAACGAAGGTATTGGAGTTGCAATTAATGATAGGCTGAAGCGAGCCTCCTTATAAATGGTTTATAATAAATCAAGCTATAAGATTTTGTTTTTTGCTTAACAAATCTGTTTTATAGTAAATTACAGCACGACAATTACATTTTCCTTGCGGATTATCTTTTTTATATGGGCATTCTAACAATCCAGCATCACATTTTTCTTGCCAAGGACGTTCTACAAAATCTATAACTTCGTAATTAATTCTTTTTAGTATTTTAGCAGGAAGCCGATTATTATATTGCCAAGCAAACGCAATAGAATTATCAATTTTATTTTCTATAAAAAAGTCTTCAGCCATTTTTACTAAATCTAAAGAAAGACCTGTTCCCATTAATTCTTTTTCAAGGGCTGTTTCATATAAAAAACCAAAAGGAAATAACTTATCTTTTAATTTTTTCATGCTATCTTTTTGATTAAAAACTTTATTTACATATTCATTATCAGATTTTGCAATAAACGTAACTAAAAAACCATTTACTCTGTTTTTATCTAAAACATAAAACAATTGAGCGTCATATTTTCTTAAATTATACTGAAAAGCTTTATCTTCTCCAAAATAATAATCAGATAGTTTTTGTATACTATCTAAAATTTCTTGAGGAGTCTCTTTAATGTTTGAAGATAAAATTTTTATATTTGCTAATGATTCTTTTTTATTCATTTGTCACCTCTTAGTTCCTATATTCCAAAGTGTATTAAAAATCTTTCTATATGTTTCAGCTAGATAATGATTGTTAATTAAAATAATATGTGAAGTCCGTGAATGCGGATTATAATACATTAAAGCAAGTTTGTTTTCATAAATTATGAGAGGATTACCACTGAAAGCATTATCTTCAAGAACTTTATAATCTTTACTAGATAAAGAATGTTCAACCATTTTTCTTGTAATAAATTTTAAGGTTATTTTTCTTTTTTTAAGAGTTTTTATAAAAAGTTCATCAGATTCATCTATTAAATCTTCTTGAATGCCGTAAAAAAGCATTTCTTGTCCGGCTTTAGTCAAGGTATCTTCAATATCAGCCTTTAATTTTTGAAAAGCATCTTTTCCATAAAGCTCTTCTACTATTGTTCTTTTAGGAATAACGCCTCCGTGCAAAAATTCAACTCCTAAATCCATTAAAGTTTTTTTGATAGCTTCAATAGTGCTTACTTTAGGTTCTATGTCTTCTTTTTCAAACTTTATTACAGTTGTAATTCCGACATTAGATTTTTTTGCCAGATCCTCTTGCGATAAACCTAGCAAACCTCTAGCTGCGATTACTTGTTTTCCGGTTATTAATTCACTAATCATCTCGATTCGCTCCTATATTTAATATTTCTATATCAAAAAATATATAAATTCAATATTTTTATATAGTAAAACTATTAAAAAGATGTTAATAATGATGTTTTTGTGCAAGATTTATTCTTGCAAGCCCTTATAAAACAAGTATTTATAAAATTTTTATAAAATATTAAAATAATTATTGACAAAAGTGTTGAAAATGTATATATTAACACTATAAGCGAATTCAAAAACTTTACCACTTAATAAAAATGTTTCCCGATTGGGGCGAGGAAACAGTTCCCTTAAAACCACCTTAATATTTCTTCGCCCCAGAATTTTTCTTAAAAAAGAATGCTTGGATTTTTCGTTTCCCAAAACCACCTACTCCGAGCATTCCTTTTTAAGAAAATAAAGGAAGTTAAAATAAATTTTAAAAGGGAAAATAAATTGAATAAAAATAAAGAAAATAAACAAAATGATAATAATAAAATTCTGGCTGAGCTTTTTAAAGAAACAGGAATTCTTATCTACGGAGCCGTCGATTTTATAAATAAAATATAAAAAATACCTAATACGGCAGGTTTATTTATGGGTGTATTTTGGCGGCGATTTTATCGTAATCTTCAAGCGCATTTATTTTGCCTAAGGCCGAGATTGACGGTTTGCTTTTGAAAAGCTTAAAAGCTGTTTCTTTTATATCAACGAGAGAAACTTTTTCTATCTTTTCAATAATCTCAGATACGGGGATAATCCTATCAAAAAACAATAAATTCTTAGCATTCTTTTCAAGACGGTGAGATGATTGCTCTAATGCCATTAAAATTGAAGATTTATTTTTAATCTTGGCAGCTAGAAGTTCATCTTCCGATACGTCGTGGCATATTTTGTTTATTTCATCGCAAGCAACGTCTATTAATTCAGGCAATTCTTTTTCTGAAGTGCCGGCTGCAATATAAAAAGTACCCGTATCCGTATATGATAAAGAATGCGAATATACAGAGTAAACAAGTCCTCTTTTTTCCCGAATTTCTTGAAAAAGCCTTGAAGTTGTTCCTCCGCCTAAAATATTGCCTAAAAGAGCGGCTTTGTAATAATCTTCGTGATAATAACTAACTCCTTCAAATCCTAGAAAAAGATTGATTTGTTCTAAGTCTTTAAATCGATAATCATAGCCGTTTTCATATTTGGCAAGAAAAGGCTTATTTTTTTCTGATTTTTCTTTAGAAGTAAAAACTTTTGATGCTAATTCAACAATTTGCTCGTGGTTTACAGCACCTGCAGCAGAAATAACCATATTGCTCGGAGTGTAAAATTTTTTAACGTAAGAAAAAAGGTCACTGGGCTGCAATTTTGAAATAATTTCCTCGGTTCCTAAAATGGTTCTTCCTAATGGCTGATTTTTATACATTGCTGATTGAAACATATCATAAGCAACGTCTTCCGGGTCGTCATTATTTTGTTTTATTTCTTGAATAACAACGCCTCTTTCTTTGTTTAATTCGTTTATAGGGAAAGTGGAATTGAGAACAATATCAGAAACTACGTCAAAAGCAGAAGCAACTTCTTCTTTTAAGACTTTAGCATAATATGCGGTTATTTCTCTTGAAGTATAAGCGTTTAAATAGCCGCCTTTATCTTCAATTTCTGAGGCAATTTGTTTGACGCTGCGATTTTTTGTTCCTTGGAAAAACATATGTTCTATAAAATGCGATATTCCGTTAATTTCTTTAGGCTCATTTCTTGAGCCGGTTTTAACCCAAATGCCGATTGAGGCGGTTTCAAAACCATCAATATTTTCAGTAACTATTCTAACGCCGTTATCAAGCTCAGAAATTTTGATATTTTCCATATTATTCCCTTTTTATTGTTGCATAAGTTTGTATGCAAGGGTTATATATTTATATGTAGTAAATAGCAATTATTATTTTGGAGAATTTAACGATGAACAAACAAATTCCTTATGCTGTTGTCCTTTCAGGCTGCGGAATTTTTGACGGTAGCGAAATTAATGAAGCAGTTCTTACTCTTTTAGCTTTAGATGAGCTAGGGCTTAAATATCAATGCTTTGCTCCCGATATTGAGCAGGCAAAAGTTATTGACCATTTTTCAGGAGAGGCTACTGCATTAATCGGTGATGCAGAAAAATTTCAAAGAAACGTTTTAAGCGAATCGGCAAGAATCGCAAGAGGAAAGTGTTTGAATTTAAAGGAATATAAAGCTCAAGATTTTGCAGGCATAATCTTCCCCGGAGGTTTTGGTGTTGCCGTTAATCTTAGTGATTTTGGTGTAAAAGGCCCTAAAGAGTGCAAGATTAATGAAGACGTTCAAGAAGCTATAATCGATACTTATAAAAGAAACAAGCCAATTGCTGGGATTTGTTTGGCTCCGATTTTAATTGCTAAAGTTTTAGGGGAAAGAGCCGTTAAAGTTACTATCGGTTCTGAGAAAAATACTATAAAAGCTATCGAAGATATGGGGGCAATCCATCAAATTTGCAAAGCCGATGAAGTTTGTATTGATTCGGATAACAAAATTGTAACAGTGCCCGCTTATATGCTCGCTAAATCAATAAGTGAAGTTTATAAAGGCATTAAAAACTTAGTTAAAATATTGCAAACTGATTTTTAAGGAATACTTTTCTGTCCGATTTTTTTATTGACTTATGCTTTCTAAATGTTTATAAGAAGGCAAAATAAAATTATATTAGGAGAAAAACCGTGAAACAAACTTTCAATCCAAGTGCTTTAGTTCGCGTTAGAAGACACGGCTTTAGAGCAAGAATGGCAACTAAAAATGGCAGAAAAGTTTTAAGTGCCAGAAGAAGAAAAGGCAGAAAAGAACTCTGTGCTTAATAAAGAATCCTTGTCTTTTTTTTGATACAAGGAGAGCTAAATGCCGTTGCTTGATTCGATTAAAAAAAGAGAAGATTTCGTAAATCTTAATAATAAAATGGCCGCAAAGGTTATATCCGGCGGCTTTATTTTATTAATGGGCAAAACTCCGCTTAAAAGAATTGAAAAAAATACAGAACTTCAAAAATTTTCCAGATTCGGCATTACCGTTACAAAAAAAATCAGCAAAAAAGCCGTAATTCGTAATAAAATTCGCAGAAGACTACGTGAAACTATCAGAAAAAATTTGATTAATTTAGGGCAAGAAAAATTTGATTATGTTTTTATTGCGCGAAATTTTATTATAAATATGGATTTTTCTAAGTTGCTTGAAGATGTGCAAAATGCTATTCTAAAAGCTAATAGGCAAGCAAATAATTCAAAGCAATGAAAAATAATGCAAAAAATAGTTATCGCAATCGTTAAATTTTATAAAATCTTTATTTCTCCGCTTAAAGGTGTTAATTGCTGCCGTTTTCAGCCTACTTGTTCAGACTATATGATTGAAGCGGTTAAAAAATTCGGTGTAATTAAAGGCGGATTTTTGGGAATTAAAAGAATTCTTCGCTGCAATCCTTTTGGAGGGTCAGGTTTTGACCCTGTTCCTGATGAATATCCCATAAAAAAGAAAAAAGTAAAATAATATTTTCTTTAGGTCATAAAATTTTAAGCTTTAGCTTTTATATTCATTGAAAAAGAAAGTTAAAAATTATAGAATTCAATCTATAGTTTTTTATGGTGTCTAAAATTTGTTTGGGGAATATGAAAATGGTTGAGAAAGTTTATAAAATGGTTGACGGCAATGAAGCTGCAGCTAGCGTGGCTCATCGGTTAAATGAAGTTATTGTGATTTATCCGATAACTCCTTCATCGCCAATGGCTGAGTTTTCTGAAGAGTGGTCGTCTAAAGGAATTAAAAATATTTTCGGGGCAATTCCTCAAGTTCAAGAAATGCAATCAGAAGCAGGCGCCGCCGGTGCTTGTCACGGAGCCATTCAATCAGGCGCTTTAACAACCACTTTTACGGCATCTCAAGGGTTGCTTCTTATGATTCCTAATATGTATAAAATTGCAGGAGAGCTTTCTCCGTTTGTAATTCATGTTGCGGCAAGAACTCTGGCAACTCACGCTCTATCTATATTCGGGGATCATTCAGATGTTATGGCGTGCAGGCAAATAGGTTTTGGTATGCTTTCTTCTAATTCTGTTCAGGAAGCTCACGATTTTGCTGCTATTGCTCAGATGTCTTCTCTTGCTTCAAGAGTGCCTTTTATGCATTTTTTTGACGGATTTAGAACTTCTCATGAAGTTAATAAAATTCAATATTTATCAGATGATGATTTGAAAAATTTAGCCAAAGATTTACCGGTTTATTTTAATCTTGAAAACTCTTTAACGCCTGATAATCCGGTAATCAGAGGAACAGCACAAAATGCTGACGTTTTCTTCCAAACAAGAGAAGCTTCTAATAAATATTACGATAGGGTGGAAGAAATAGTCGAAGCTCAGATGAAAACTTTTAACAAAATTACAGGGCGAGAATATAATCTTGTTGAATATATTGGGGCAAAAGATGCTACTCACGTTATCGTAATGATGGGTTCAGGCGCTGAAACCGCTCACGAAACGGTCGAATATTTGAATAAAAACGGTAAAAAAGTCGGGCTTTTGAAAATTCGCCTTTATCGTCCTTTCCCCAAAAAATCCTTAATAAAAATGCTGCCTTTGTCGATTAAAAATTTATATGTTTTAGATAGAACAAAAGAATGTGGAGCTGCCGGAGAGCCTTTGTATATTGATGTTATGGATACAATAGCTGAAGCTTTTAGCAGCAGCCGAATTAAAAATATGCCAAAAATATTTAGGGGCAGATATGGTCTTTCTTCTAAAGAATTTACACCTGCTATGGTTAATGCTGTTTTTGAAAATGAACGCAAAATGCATTTTACCGTTGGAATTAATGATGATTTAACCGGACTTTCTTTAGATGTTGATGAGCATTTTAATATTCCTAATGATAAAACTGTTCGTGCTGTTTTTTACGGTTTAGGAGCAGATGGAACAGTTGGAGCTAACAAAAACTCAATTAAAATCATAGCCGATTCTGAAGATAGGTTCGGTCAGGGATATTTTGTTTATGATTCTAAAAAATCAGGAGCAATGACAGTTTCTCATCTTAGATTCTCTCCTGAATATATTCGTTCTGCCTATTTGATTAAGCAAGCAGATTTTTTAGCCTGTCATCATTTTCCTTTTATGGAAAAGATAGATATTTTATCTTCGGTTAAAAACGGTGGGACTTTCTTGCTTAATTCTTATTATTCAGAAGATGAAGTTTGGGATAAATTGCCAAAACAAGCTCAAAGGCAAATTATTGATAAAAAACTTAAATTTTATCATATAAATGCTGAAATTGTGGCAGAAAAAACCGGTATGGGAAGGCGCATTAATACGATTATGCAAACCTGTTTCTTTGCAATATCAGGAGTTTTGCCAAGAGAAGAAGCTATTTTGCAAATTAAAAAAGCTATCGATAAAACTTATGGTAAAAAATCTCAAGAAATCGTGCTTAAAAATTATGAGGCGGTCGATGCTGCGCTTGATTATTTAAAAGAAATTAATTATCCTAACAAAGTTACTTCTAAAAAGAATATGAGTAAAATTGTTCCTGATAATGCGCCGGATTTTGTTAAAAATTTAACAGCAAGAATTATGGCAGGACAAGGAGATGACATAAAAACATCTGAAATTGCAATTACCGCTGACGGAACTTGGCCTACAGCTACTACGCAATATGAAAAAAGATGCGTGGCGATTTCTGTTCCAGTTTGGGATAGCGAAATTTGTATTCAATGCGGCAAGTGTGCTATGGTTTGTCCTCACGCAGCAATCAGAATTAAGGCGATTAAGCCTGATGATTTGAAAAAAGAGCCAAAAACTTTTAAAACTATAGATTATAAAGGAAAAGAGTTTGAGGGGTATAAATTTTCTGTTCAAGTAAGTCCAGAAGATTGTACCGGTTGCGGAATATGTGTTTCTAATTGTCCGGTGAAAAATAAAAATATTGAGGGGCAAAAAGCTATCAATATGACGCCGATAACTGATGAAATGATGGCAAATGAGTCAGAAAACTTTAGTTATTTTATGAAACTGCCGGATATTAATCGCGGTGATATAGAGCTTAAGCTTACTAAAAATGTTCAGCTTTTGCGGCCTTTATTTGAATTTTCCGGCGCTTGTGCAGGTTGCGGAGAAACTCCTTATGTTAAACTTGTAACTCAATTATTCGGAGACAGAATGGTTGTTGCAAATGCTACGGGCTGTTCCTCTATTTATGGCGGAAATTTGCCGACGACGCCTTATTGCGTTGATTGTAAAGGCAGAGGGCCGGCTTGGTCTAATTCTTTGTTTGAAGATAATGCTGAATTCGGCGTGGGAATGCGCTTTGCGATAAGGCAGCAGCAGTCGTTTGCTATCTCTTTATTATCGGAAATCAAAGAGCAAGTCGGGGCTGATTTTGTTCAGCAAATTATTGAGGCGGATATGGAAAATGATGCCGGAATAGAAGCTCAAAGAGAAAGAGTTTTAGAGCTTAAGAAAAAGCTTAAGAAAATTAAAGGTGAAAAAG